>NZ_NQYC01000001.1:2712500-2765000 GCF_003600835.1 Bacillus sp. PK3_68
GTGACGGCGAGGGAAATGTAGTACCGAAGTTCCTGATTCCACACTGCCAAGAAAAGCCTCTAGCGAGGTGAAAGGTGCCCGTACCGCAAACCGACACAGGTAGGCGAGGAGAGAATCCTAAGGTGAGCGAGTGAACTCTCGTTAAGGAACTCGGCAAAATGACCCCGTAACTTCGGGAGAAGGGGTGCTCTTTGGGGTGCATAGCCCTGAGGAGCCGCAGTGAATAGGCCCAGGCGACTGTTTAGCAAAAACACAGGTCTCTGCGAAGCCGTAAGGCGAAGTATAGGGGCTGACGCCTGCCCGGTGCTGGAAGGTTAAGAGGAGGGGTTAGCTCACGCGAAGCTCTGAATTGAAGCCCCAGTAAACGGCGGCCGTAACTATAACGGTCCTAAGGTAGCGAAATTCCTTGTCGGGTAAGTTCCGACCCGCACGAAAGGCGTAACGATCTGGGCACTGTCTCAACGAGAGACTCGGTGAAATTATAGTACCTGTGAAGATGCAGGTTACCCGCGACAGGACGGAAAGACCCCGTGGAGCTTTACTGCAGCCTGATATTGAATTTCGGCACAGCTTGTACAGGATAGGTAGGAGCCTTTGAAATCGGAGCGCCAGCTTCGGTGGAGGCGTCGGTGGGATACTACCCTGGCTGTGTTGAACTTCTAACCCGCACCCGTGATCCGGGTGGGAGACAGTGTCAGGCGGGCAGTTTGACTGGGGCGGTCGCCTCCTAAAGAGTAACGGAGGCGCCCAAAGGTTCCCTCAGAATGGTTGGAAATCATTCGCAGAGTGTAAAGGCACAAGGGAGCTTGACTGCGAGACCTACAAGTCGAGCAGGGACGAAAGTCGGGCTTAGTGATCCGGTGGTTCCGCATGGAAGGGCCATCGCTCAACGGATAAAAGCTACCCCGGGGATAACAGGCTTATCTCCCCCAAGAGTCCACATCGACGGGGAGGTTTGGCACCTCGATGTCGGCTCATCGCATCCTGGGGCTGTAGTCGGTCCCAAGGGTTGGGCTGTTCGCCCATTAAAGCGGTACGCGAGCTGGGTTCAGAACGTCGTGAGACAGTTCGGTCCCTATCCGTCGCGGGCGCAGGAAATTTGAGAGGAGCTGTCCTTAGTACGAGAGGACCGGGATGGACGCACCGCTGGTGTACCAGTTGTCTTGCCAAAGGCATCGCTGGGTAGCTATGTGCGGACGGGATAAGTGCTGAAAGCATCTAAGCATGAAGCCCCCTCAAGATGAGATTTCCCATAGCGCAAGCTAGTAAGATCCCTGAAAGATGATCAGGTAGATAGGTTCGAAGTGGAAGCGTGGCGACACGTGGAGCTGACGAATACTAATCGATCGAGGACTTATCCTAAATGATACGCCTAACGGCGTCACACATGAAATGGCACGGAGTTGCCGGTTACTGACACATATTATCCAGTTTTGAAAGAACAAATCTTTCATCTTTATACAGTCTGGTGGCGATAGCGAAGAGGTCACACCCGTTCCCATCCCGAACACGGAAGTTAAGCTCTTCAGCGCCGATGGTAGTTGGGGGATTCCCCCTGTGAGAGTAGGACGCTGCCAGGCAATCCAAAAGAACAGCAGACGCTGTTCTTTTTTTTGTTAAAAACATTCCTGATAATCGCTAGATTCGTATATTTTTAACCTATCAAGGCCATACTAGCTTTCAGGAGGTGGAGAAAATGGGGAATTTATTCAAAGGTAGTAAAACGTGCATCGTTTGTGAAAAAGAAAAAAATGAAGGGATGCATGTGTACACAGCATTTATTTGTTGGGAGTGTGAAAGAGAAATTGTCCAGACAGAGCCTGAATCTGAAAAGTATGCGGAATTTGTAAAAAAGTTGAACAAAATAAGAAAGCCCTCTGTTTTTTCGTGATCCCGTCGCTTTAGTGTGTTAGGCTAAGAGAAAAGTATAGAAAAGGCAGGATATTCATTGAAACAAACACGCACCCCACTCGTTGATGCATTGCAACAGCATATTAAACGGCAGCCTTTGTCTTTTCACGTACCGGGCCATAAGAACGGCTCGTTGTGGAAGGAAGGGCTGCCTGCTGGTTTTCAAAATTTTTTAGCTTATGATGTGACCGAAATATCCGGGATGGATGATCTCCATTCACCCGAAGGCTGCATTTTAAAAGCCGAGCAGCTGTTAACGGATTTATATAATACAAGAAAGAGTTATTTTTTAATCAATGGGAGCACAGTTGGAAACTTGGCTATGGTTATGTCTACTTGTAAGGAAGGAGATACCGTTTTTGTCCAACGCAATTCTCACAAGTCTATTTTTCATGCATTGAAGCTGGCAAGATTAAATCCCGTCTTTCTAGATCCAGAGTATGATAGCTACGTACAGTCGGCAGGGCAAGTGAGTCTACATACATTGACCGAAGCATATAACTGTTTTCCTGCTGCAAAAGCGGTCATTTTAACGTATCCTACTTACTATGGCATGGCTAAGGAAATGGAAGAATTGATTCAACTGGCAAAGCATCATGGATCATTTGTTCTTGTCGATGAAGCCCATGGCCCTCATTTTATTCTGCAAGAGCCTTTTCCGAAAACTTCTTTAAAGTCAGGGGCTGATATTGTTGTTCATTCAGCTCATAAAATGCTGCCTGCCATGACAATGGGTTCTTACCTTCATGTACAATCCGAAAACGTACCGCTGGAGAAGCTAGAATTTTACTTGCAGGCTCTTCAATCCAGCAGTCCTTCTTATCCAATCATGGCCTCATTAGATATGGCTCGCGCATATTTAGCTAGCGTAACAGCAGAGGATCAGGCCTTTATCGTTCATATGAGAGAAAAGCTAGCTTTGCAGTTATATGAGAAAGGAATAGAAACGGTTTTTCCGGATGACCCTTTGAAAGTGCTGCTTAGAAAGCCAGGATACACTGGATATGAACTGCAGAAGAGACTGGAAGATGTGAATGTTTACACAGAACTGGCTGATCCTGTCCAGGTTTTATGTACGCTCCCTTTAGTTAAACAAGGAGATCATACTTTTTTGAGCCATGTCGAAAAAAGGCTGTCAGAGATTATAATAGAAGAGAGACAATCGCATGTTTCTAACAGCACCCCTATTCTCCAACAGGAGAAAATATCTCCACTAGTCTTGCCCTACACAGCACAGGAGAAATGCCAAATAGAATGGATAGCTGTCCAGGAATCGGCAGATAGAATAGCAGCTGAAACGGTTATTCCTTATCCTCCGGGGATTCCTTTGATTATAAGTGGGGAAAAGATATCCAAGGAACAAGCTGTGGCGATAGAGAAGTTACACGCCCAAGGGGTACATATACAAGGGGGACAGCGGTTGCGAGAAAATCAATTAGCTGTTTTTACAAAGGAAACGGCTACTAACTAACCAGGTGGAGGACTGTATGAGAAAAGGACTATTTATTACCATTGAAGGCCCAGAGGGAGCTGGCAAGACAAGCATTATCCAAATGCTTGCGCAAAGGCTTGAGGAAGAGGGGCAAGTCGTTATGGCCACACGTGAACCAGGCGGCATTTCCATAGCTGAGCAAATACGGAAGGTCATTTTAAATAAAGAAAACATCTCAATGGATGGGCGGACAGAAGCACTATTATATGCTGCAGCAAGAAGACAGCATCTCGTGGAAAAGGTGAGTCCTGCTCTTGAGGAAGGTCATATCGTGCTTTGTGACCGTTTCATCGATAGTTCTCTTGCTTATCAAGGATATGCGAGAGGATTAGGCGTGGAAGAGGTCTATGAAATCAACCGGTTCGCGATTGGAGAACTAATGCCTCATCTCACTTTATTATTTGATGTTCGTCCGGAAATTGGTCTGGATCGGATTAAAGCGCATAAAGAGCGGGAAGTGAACCGTTTGGATTTAGAAGCTTTATCTTTCCATAAAAAAGTAAGAGAAGGATATTTGCAGTTGGCGGACAAATTTCCAGACCGAATTGCCGTTATAAATGCAGAAGCTTCTATGGAATCTGTGTATCAGGAGAGTCTAAAGTTAATTTTGGCTAAGATTAAGGAGCAATCTTTTTGCCAGTAATGATGAAAGAATTCCTGAGAAAGGGGTTCTTTTTTCACAATATTGTTTGTACAATTCAAAAAAACAATCTTTTTCTTGGTATAATAGAAAAAAGAGGATAGAGGAGGAAGAGGAATGAAATTAATTTTGGCAGTGGTACAGGATCAGGATAGCCATCGTTTATCACAAGCTTTAATAGAGAATAATTTCCGCGCAACAAAACTTGCTACAACAGGCGGCTTTTTAAAAGCAGGAAATACTACATTTATCATCGGAACAGATGATATTCGGCTTGATCGGGCACTCGCTATTATTAAGGATAACTGCCAGTCACGTGATCAGATGGTAGCACCTGTTTCACCAATGGGAGGCAACGCTGATTCTTATGTTCCTTATCCTGTAGAAGTTCCGGTGGGTGGAGCCACAGTATTTGTCTTGCCAGTAGAGCAATTTCATCAATTTTAATAGGGGAATAGATGATGAAAATCAACAAAGATATAAACTTTAATATAGATAAGCTGCGGACAGATCAGAAGCTAGAGCAGACAGGACAGTCGAAATTTGCAGGACTTGTGCAGCATCAGAGCCAGCAAATGAAAACAGAGCAGCTGACAAAATTGTTGGCTGATATCGAGGGAGCGGGAGAGAGATTGGCCCGCTCGCGAACCTTCCAGGATATGGCTAAATACAAGACGCTCGTACGACGGTTTATTAAAGAAGCAGTAGATTTTGGCATGAATTTGAAGAATTCGCATACGTGGAATCAATTCGGCGAAGGGCGCAAGTTAAAAACTGTTGAAACCATCGACGAGAAATTAATTCAATTAACAGAGGATGTAATGAAGCAGGAAAAGTCATCCGTTGATTTATTAGGCCAAATTGGCGAGATCAAGGGATTAATTATAAACTTATACACATAGGCGGGGATGAAAGTGTCCGATATATGGAAAGATTTAAATGAACTGCAGCCTATTGTACTCAAAATGATTACAAACAGCCTGGCAAAAAACCGGGTGGCTCATGCTTACCTGTTTGAGGGGGATCCGGGGACAGGTAAGAAAAAGACCGCCTTTTATTTTGCCAAAAGTTTGCTTTGTAAAGAAGGGACCATGCCTTGCAATGAGTGCAGCAATTGCCGGCGGGTTGACAGCGGCAACCATCCTGATGTTCATATGGTAGAGCCTGACGGCTTATCGATCAAAAAACAACAGATTGTATTCCTTCAACAAGAATTTAGCAAAACAGCTGTAGAAGCGAACAGGAAAATATACATTATCAACCACGCAGACAAGATGACTGCGAGCGCTGCTAATAGTTTGCTAAAGTTTTTAGAGGAACCAGCAGCAGACACAGTCGCCTTGCTTTTGACTGAACAGGCGCAGCGAATGCTTCCAACGATTATTTCTCGTTGTCAGCTCCTCTCTTTTAAACCGCTGCCCCCAGCTCTCCTAAAAAATAAACTCGTTGAAAAAGAAGTTTCCCTGCCAATGGCTGCACTGGTTTCAAGGCTGACAAACAACTTTGATGAGGCGTTTCGTCTGGGTACCGAGGAGTGGTTTGCACAGTCACGCAAGATAGTGTTAAAATTATACGAAGTCCTACTCAAAAATCCATTGGAAGCAATGGTAAAATTGCAGGAGGACTTTAATGGGCATTTTAAAGATAAACAACAAGTAAGTCTGGCACTCGATCTTTTACTGCTGCTTTTCAAAGATTTGTTGTCCATCCAAACAGGAGAAGAACAAGGTCTTGCTTATCCTGACCAGCTTGCCTTGCTTAAGAACACAGCTCTTCATTCTTCCATTGTAAATACAACAGAGCAGATAACTGCTATTTTAGAAGCAAAGCGGAAACTTGATGCTAATATGAATCCACAGCTGCTAATGGAGCAGCTTGTGCTAAAATTGCAGGGGGAGCATCCTTTGTATGACGTAGTAGGAGTACGTTTTAAAAAAGCGGGTAAAATATATTATTTTGATCCAATGGATCTGGGCGTTGAAAAAAACGACCATGTAATTGTAGAAACAGCGAGAGGCGTAGAACACGGTGAAGTAGTAGTAGGGCCGAAAAAGGTAGAGGATGATGATATCGTCCTTCCTTTGAAGAAAGTCATCCGTAAAGCTGATCAGAAAGACCGCTTAATTGTTGAAGAAAACAAAACAGCTGCAGAAGAAGCTTTCGAGATCTGCTGTGAGAAAATTTCTGAACATAAGTTGGATATGAAGCTTGTTGATGTTGAATATACGTTTGATCGCAATAAGGTTATTTTTTATTTTACGGCAGACGGAAGAGTCGATTTCCGGGAGCTTGTAAAAGATCTCGCTGCCATTTTCCGAACAAGAATTGAACTTCGGCAAATCGGTGTTCGTGACGAAGCCAAAATGCTTGGCGGGATTGGTCCATGTGGCAGAATGCTTTGCTGCTCGACTTTTCTGGGAGATTTCGAGCCAGTTTCAATAAAAATGGCGAAGGATCAGAACCTCTCATTAAACCCGACTAAAATTTCAGGTTTGTGTGGTCGTTTAATGTGCTGCTTAAAATATGAGAACGATGAATATGAAGCAGCAAAAGAGATTCTTCCTGATATAGGTACAAAAGTAAACACCCCTCATGGTGCCGGAAAAGTTGTCGGTTTGAATATTTTAGAACGGGTGCTTCAAGTAGAAGTATTCAATCACGAGCGGATCCTTGAATTCACCATTGATGAAATTGGGGCGGAAGGTGCCGTGTCAGTACAAGCCACAGAGTAATGGGGTGGAACGGGTGAAAAAAAAAGAATTTCTTGATTCGGTCAGTGATATGGAAATGCAAATCAGCCAGTTGTATAAACAGCTTGGAGATTTGAAAAAAGGTTTAACAAAAATGATGGAAGAAAATCATTCATTACGGTTAGAGAATGATCATTTACGACGCCGGCTTGAAGAGATTGAGCTTTCGCATAATCAAGTTGGACAAGAGATGGACAAAGAGGCCAGCAGTAAAAACTTTTCAAAGCTGATGGATATAGGTGAAGGCTATGATAACCTTGCCAGACTTTATCAAGAAGGTTTTCATATTTGCAATATTCATTTTGGAAGTCCGCGTAAAGACGAAGATTGCTTGTTTTGTTTATCATTTTTAAATAAAAAGTAATAGAGCATGCTAATGAGGCTGTCCATGAAGGCTAATGCCGGAGCTGTCAATCATTTAAGGAGAGATGACATTCTTCCTAAGTGAAGTGACAGTCGGGCCTGCCTGGACAGTCTTTCTTTTTTGTAAAAACAGGAGGAAAGAAAGAATGGTACTATTAAAGGATGATGAAAGGCTCGATTATTTATTGGCGGAGGAGCTGCGAATTATTCAAAGTCCGTCTGTTTTTGCTTTTTCCCTTGATGCAGTCCTTCTCGCGAGGTTTGCCTATCTTCCAACTAAGAAGGGTTCCATTGTTGATTTATGTTCTGGAAATGGAGTCGTGCCACTATTAATGAGTGCGAAAACAAGCGTTCCAATCATCGGTGTAGAAATTCAAGAGCGGCTATATGATATGGCTGTCCGCAGCATTGCATACAATGGTCTCGAAGACAGAATCTCCATGGTACATGGAGATTTGAAAGAGGCACCAGCACAATTAGGATATGAAAAGCACAGCGTCGTGACCTGTAACCCTCCCTATTTTGTCACACCCTCTCATAAAGAATTAAATATGAATGAACATTTGGCCATTGCCCGTCATGAAATTCACTGTACACTAGAGGATTGTATCCGCTCAAGCAGTGAGCTCTTGAAACAAGGTGGAAAAGCAGCGTTCGTTCATCGCCCGGGAAGGTTATTGGATTTAGTGACGTTGATGAGGAAATATCGTCTAGAGCCTAAGCGACTTCGTTTTGTTTATCCGAAAATGGGAAAAGAGGCCAATACGGTTCTCATCGAGGGTACGAAAGATGGGGCGCCTGATTTGAAAATATTGTCGCCATTATTCGTATATGATGAGCAGGGTGAATATACAGCAGAAGTAAGAGAGATGTTATATGGAGAAAAACACTGATCATTTTTTCTACGTGTTGGAGTGCAAGGATCATTCGTTCTATGGAGGGTACACGACAGACTTAGAGAAAAGACTGAAGGCCCATAACTCTGGTAAAGGGGCAAAATATACACGAGGCAGAGGGCCGGTGCGACTGATTCATTGGGAAAAATTTCATACAGTAACAGAAGCCATGCAGGCGGAATATGCCTTTAAACAGCTGACACGAAAGCAAAAAATTAATTATTTGCAAAGGGAGGGCAGCCGCTATGATAGTTAAGCAAAAAAGTTTTATTGATGAGCAAGGAGCTCTTTACCTCGTTCCTACACCAATCGGTAATTTAGAGGATATGACTTTCCGGGCCATTCGAATCATGAAAGAAGCTGATGTCATTGCTGCCGAAGATACACGCAATACAAAAAAACTCTGTAATTACTTTGAGATCGCTACTCCGATAACAAGCTATCATGAACATAACAAAGAAACGAGTGGAAAGCAGCTTCTCGAACGCATCAGACAGGGGGAAAAAGTAGCCTTGGTCAGCGATGCGGGAATGCCATCTATTTCAGATCCGGGTTATGAGCTAACTTCCGCTGTTATAGCCGAGGGATTAACGGTAGTTCCTCTGCCTGGAGCAAATGCCGCACTAACAGCTCTCATTGCTTCAGGACTTGCTCCCCAGCCATTTTATTTCTATGGCTTTTTAAGCCGATACAAAAAAGAAAAGAAAGCACAGTTAGTCGAGTTGAATAAAATACGCAGCACATTTATTCTGTATGAATCCCCACACCGGTTAAAGGACACACTCGCTTTCATGGCTGAAATATTGGGAGAGGACCGAAAAATTGTATTGTGCCGGGAATTGACAAAGAAGTTTGAAGAGTTTTTGCGAGGTACGATAGCAGAGGCAATTGTCTGGTCAAAAGAAGAGGATATCCTTGGGGAATTTTGTTTAATCGTCGAAGGAAATGAAAAAGCAGAAGAAGAGGAAACTGAAGAATGGTGGTCTTCTTACTCTGTCGTTGACCATGTTCATTATTATATCAACGAAAAAAATTTCTCTACAAAAGAAGCTATTAAGCAGACGGCTGTTGATCGAAATATGGGAAAACGGGATGTGTATCAGGCTTATCACATAGAATAAAGGGAGTTTTTACAAATTTGGTTGCTATGGGGTATTGATTTCCATTTTCCAGAAAAGAGCCAAAATAAAAACGAGCCCGTTGGCTCGTTTTTATTTTGTAGAAGCAAATGACTCGGAAATTTCTTTCATCAATTGTTCTGCACCTTCGCGGCTAAGAATTAATTTTCCGCCTGCAAGCTTGATATTGTCATCAGAAACTTCTCCTGTAATGTGACAAGTCATGCTAGGTTTGTATTTTTTAAGAATGATTTTATCATCATCTACGTAAATTTCTAGAGCATCTTTCTCCGCAATACCTAATGTGCGGCGAAGTTCGATTGGAATAACCACCCGTCCTAATTCGTCAACTTTACGAACAATACCTGTTGATTTCATTTTTTTTGCTCCTTCCAAACTTGTTTATTTAAAAAATATAAAGTTTAATCGTCAATTTTCGACATATTTTTCACTTATGATCTTATCATACCAGCTATTCCCAACATCGTCAACAAGAAAATGTAATTTTACCAGGGAATGTAAAGCGCTTAAAATACTGATATATTAAGGTTTTTCAAAGATTAGTAACAAATTGGAAAAAGAGAAATAAAAAAAATGTCGAATGACCTAGTATTGATGTCGAATCCATTAAAAATCAAAGAGATAAGAGAGTTTAATATTTACAATTGCTACGGAATAAGAGAAAATAAAAGAAGTGGCTCTTTAACGGCGTCCTATGTATATTTTTTTTGTATAATAGTCATAATGTCAATAAAATTTAGTATGAATTGTCCGCTAGGGGCATGAATGTAAAAGAAAGCTCTCAACCGCCGGGTGAGGGCTTTTCTACATAAGAATCAGCGTTTCAAGGAGGGGTACAAGATGAATGATCAAAAAAACACATTTTATCTAACGACACCGATTTATTATCCGAGTGGAAATCTCCATATTGGACATGCTTATACAACGGTAGCAGGTGACGCTATGGCGCGTTATAAGAGACTGCGCGGATTTGATGTCATGTACTTAACAGGTACCGATGAACACGGACAAAAAATTCAACGGAAAGCAGAAGAAACAGGAGTAACTCCACAGCAGTATGTCGACAATATTGTCTCTGGCATTCAAGAGTTATGGGACAAGTTAGATATTTCTTATGATGATTTTATCCGTACAACGCAAACTCGTCATAAGGACATTGTTGAAAAAATCTTTAAACAGTTATTAGATCAAGGGGATATTTATCTAGACGAATATGAGGGCTGGTACTGTACACCTTGTGAATCTTTCTTTACAGAGCGCCAGTTGGAAAATGGCAACTGCCCGGACTGCGGTCGCCCTGTTGAGAAAGTAAAAGAACAGTCTTATTTCTTTAAGATGAGCAAATATGCTGACCGACTGCTTGAATATTATGAAGAGAACCCGGACTTTATCCAACCGGAATCCCGCAAAAATGAGATGATTAACAATTTTATTAAACCGGGACTAGAGGACTTGGCTGTCTCACGTACAACGTTTGATTGGGGCATTAAAGTACCGGGTGATCCTAAGCATGTTATTTACGTGTGGATCGATGCGCTCTCTAACTATATTACAGCCCTTGGCTATGGCACCGTTCATGATGAGAAATATCAAAAATATTGGCCGGCTAATGTCCATCTTGTCGGCAAGGAGATTGTCCGTTTCCATACGATTTACTGGCCAATTATGCTGATGGCGCTTGACTTGCCGCTTCCTAAAAAAGTATTTGCTCATGGATGGCTGCTCATGAAAGACGGGAAGATGTCGAAGTCAAAAGGTAATGTAGTAGATCCCGTTACGTTGATTGACCGTTATGGATTGGATGCCCTTCGTTATTATTTACTTCGTGAAGTACCATTTGGTTCAGACGGCGTCTTTACACCGGAAGGCTTTGTTGAACGGATTAATTACGATCTAGCCAACGATTTAGGCAACTTGCTAAACCGGACTGTTGCAATGATCAATAAATACTTTGACGGTGTCATTCCAACATATAAAGGATCGAATGGGGAATTTGACAAGCAGCTTCAACAGTTGAACATGGAAACAGTCAAGCAGTATGAAGAAGCGATGGAAAAAATGGAGTTTTCCGTTGCGTTGTCAGCTCTCTGGCAGCTCGTTAGCCGTACGAATAAGTACATTGATGAAACACAGCCATGGGTGCTTGCTAAAGAGGAAGAGAAAGATAAGCTTGGCGATGTCATGGCACACTTAGCAGAATCGCTCCGCCGAATGGCTGTTCTTTTGAAGCCATTTTTAACACAGACGCCAAAGAAGATTTTTGAGCAGCTGAATATTCAGGATGAAAAACTGCAATCATGGGATAGTCTGTCTCAATTTGGACTAATACCGGAAGGAACGACAGTAGTAAAAAAAGGAGAACCAATCTTCCCTCGTCTGGATATTGAGGAAGAAATCACTTATATTAAAGAAAAAATGCAAGGGACTCCTGAGAAAAAAGAAGAGCCAAAAGAAGAGCCGAAAGTAGAGTTAACAGAGGAAATAAAAATTGATGATTTCATGAATGTCGATCTGCGTTCAGCAACAGTTATTGCAGCGGAACCAGTTAAAAAAGCTGACAAATTGTTAAAGCTGCAGTTGGATCTCGGTTTTGAAAAGCGTCAGGTCGTTTCAGGTATCGCTGAATTTTACAAGCCGGAAGAGTTAGTCGGCCGCAAAGTAATCGTTGTCGCTAACTTAAAGCCTGTTAAATTGCGTGGAGAACTGTCACAAGGCATGATTCTTGCTGGTAGGGCTGATGGCGTATTATCATTAGTAAGTGTAGATGAAAGCTTGCCAAACGGTTCACGGATTAAATAAATGAGTCGATCGAAAAACATAGAATGTTTCACGTGGAACGATTATTCGACGGGAACGTCTATGTTTTTCTTTTAGAAAGGATGAAAAGAGTGCTATTCGATACGCATGTTCATTTAAATGCTGAACAGTATAATGAAGATATAGAAGAAGTAATTGAGCGGGCTAGAGCAGCTGGAGTAGAAACCATGGTCGTTGTTGGTTTTGACCGTCCAACGATTCAAAAAGCCCTTGAACTTATTGAAAAATATGAATTTCTGTATGCCAGTGTCGGATGGCATCCAGTAGACGCCATCGACATGGAAGAAGAGGATCTTGCTTGGCTGGAAGAGCTGGCGGCACACCCGAAAGTCGTAGCCTTAGGAGAAATGGGGCTTGACTATCATTGGGACAAGTCGCCTAAGGATGTTCAGAAAGAAGTATTTCGTAAGCAAATCCAGCTCGCTAAAAAAGTAAAGCTTCCTATCATTATTCACAATCGGGAAGCCACACAAGACATCGTTGAGATTTTGAAGGAAGAAGGAGCCGAGGAAGTCGGTGGGATTATGCACTGTTTTAGCGGCAGTGTAGAAACCGCGCGTGAATGTGTAGCGATGAACTTTTATATTTCCCTTGGCGGCCCTGTTACATTTAAGAATGCTAAAAAGCCAAAAGAAGTAGCGGTTGATATTCCGCTTGATAATTTGCTCATCGAAACGGACTGTCCATATCTCGCTCCTCATCCTTATCGTGGCAAACGGAATGAACCGGCTTATGTAAAATTGGTTGCAGAGCAAATTGCTGAGCTAAAAGGGATGGATTACGAGGAAGTCGCACGCATAACAACTGAAAATGCCCATAAGCTTTTCTCTATTGAGCGGTGATCGATCATATGAAAATAAAAGAAATCATCGTAGTAGAAGGAAAAGATGACACAACAGCGATTAAGAGAGCGGTAAATGCGGATACGATTGAAACAAACGGCTCAGCCGTTTCAGAAGCTGTTATTGAGAGAATTAAATTGGCACAAGAAACAAGAGGCGTGATCGTCTTCACAGATCCCGATTATCCAGGAGAACGGATTAGACATATTGTTGCTGAACGTGTGCCGGATTGTAAGCATGCTTTTTTGCCGAAGCATGAAGCGATTGAGAAAAGAGGAAGAGGTGTCGGCGTGGAGCATGCTTCTATCGAGGCAATCCGCAAAGCATTAAAAGACGCCCAGACTGTTGAAAAAGAAGCAGTAGAGCAAATTTCCAAAGAGGATTTGGTCGATGCCGGATTAATTGGAGGAGCGCAAGCAAAGGAAAGAAGACAGAAGCTTGGTGAAAAGCTGCGAATTGGCTATACGAATGGAAAGCAGCTGTACAAACGGCTACTCATGTTCCAAATTACACGGGAACAATTTGCCCGTGCCTTAAAAGAAGTGTTGCAGGAGGAAAAGACATGAAAGATATTGCTACTCCTACGCGAACGAAAGAGATATTAGAAAAGTACGGTTTTTCTTTCAAAAAAAGCTTAGGACAGAATTTTTTAATTGACCCGAATATTTTACGCAGAATTACGGAAACAGCCGAGCTGACAAAGGAGACCGGAGCGATTGAAATCGGTCCGGGAATTGGTGCTTTAACGGAACATTTGGCCCGGAGTGCAGGAAAAGTGGTTGCATTTGAAATTGATCAGCGTCTTCTTCCCATTTTGTCGGATACGCTTTCTCCTTATGACAATGTAAAGGTCATTCACGAAGATGTTCTAAAAGCAGACGTTGCTCAAATAGCTGGACAGGAATTTGAAGGCTGTGAACAGTTAATGGTAGTGGCAAACTTGCCTTACTATGTGACAACGCCAATTATTATGAAGCTGCTTGAGGACAAGGTTCCTTTTAAGGGGATTGTTGTCATGCTTCAAAAAGAGGTAGCCGATCGTATCTCAGCCAAGCCTGGTACGAAAGACTACGGTTCTCTGTCAATTGCCATTCAATATTATATGGAAGCAGAAACAGCTTTTATTGTGCCTAAAACGGTCTTTATGCCGCAACCGAACGTTGATTCTGCTGTTATTAAATTGCTGAGACGAGAGCAGCCGGCTGTAGAAGTAATTAACGAAGAATTTTTCTTTACAGTGACACGTGCTTCTTTTGCCCAGCGACGAAAAACAATCTTAAATAATCTAACAAACCAGCTGCCTGCAGGGAAAGAAAAGAAAGACCAGATTATAGAGGCGCTTAGCCAAGCAGAAATCGAGCCTTCTAGAAGAGGAGAGTCTCTTTCCCTAGAGGAGTTTGCTCGGCTCGCCAATGCCCTTTGCCCAGTTTTTTGTTAACAGAGTATCCGCCTCAATTTGCAGGCGGATATTTTACTTTGAGAGTTTTTCTTTCATAAATATAGAAGTACATTCCCCAATTGGGCATTTCCTGCATAAGATAATCGGAAGAGTAAAAATTAACGGGGATGATCACATGGTGATTCGTATTAATTCTATTGTCAGCCGCCCGTCTTATGGGAACGACATTTTGTTTAGAGTAATGGAAATCAAAGATACGGAAGAAGGCAAAATAGCTATTTTGTCAGGAGAAGATTATCGGCTGATTGCAGACGCCCCGTTCTCCGATTTGTTAGAAGTAGACCCTGATGAACAAAAAAGAATGACACGCGCTACGAGAATGCGAGAAGAGCAGTCGCTGCACCTATTTAGACAAGAGCTAGAATTAATTAAAGAAAAGCAGGAGTACAGGGCAACAGATTGTTATCGGAATGAAAATGATGTTTTTCAAATACCAGGCAGAGTACTACACATGGATGGTGACCCCAATTATTTAAAAAAATGCTTGGCCGCTTATGAAAAAATCGGTCTTCCGGTTTATGGCATACACTGTCTGGAAGAAGAAATGCCCAAAAAAATCTCAGCATTAATCGACGAATATCGCCCCGATATCTTAGTCATAACGGGGCATGATTCATATTCAAAAACGAAAGGAAGCAAATCAGATATAAAGGCCTACCGACATTCAAAATATTTTGTACAAACGGTTCGATTGGCGAGAAAGAAAGTCCCTCACTTAGATCAATTGGTTATTTTTGCTGGAGCGTGCCAGTCACATTTTGAATCTTTAATACGGGCAGGAGCCAACTTTGCTAGTTCTCCCTTCCGTGTAAATATTCATGCACTGGATCCGGTCTACATCTCCTCTAAAATTGGCTTTACACCTTTCAATGAGCTTGTCGATGTCAGAGAAGTGTTGAGAAATACACTGACAGGTAATAAAGGGTTGGGGGGAGTTGAAACAAAAGGAGTGCTCCGCATTGGCATGCCGTTTAACCAGTCTGAGGAAGAATAAAGAAGGCGAAAAACAATTTTGTCATGGTTATTGGATTATTGGGAACGCTAAAAATATGATGAAAAAAGCAGGTTTTTGTAAAATAAAAAACGTTGACAAAAGGGGGCGCGGGTTGATAAAATATTTTATTTATTTGACTTGCTATTTAAATCATGTTATTATAAAAATAGTGAGGTGGAAGCGGATGCCAAAAACATTAGCCGACATTAAAAAATCCCTTGATTCAAATTTAGGAAAAAGACTCTTGTTGAAAGCGAACGGGGGACGCCGTAAAACTATTGAGCGATCTGGGGTTCTAGCTGAAACATATCAAGCAGTCTTTGTTGTAGAATTGGATCAAGATGAAAACGCATTTGAAAGAGTATCGTACAGCTATGCAGATGTGTTAACAGAAACAGTAGAATTAACGTTTGAAGACGCAGCAGGAAGCGCCGTTTAATTTTGCAGTAAACAATATTGTTTACTGCTTTTTTATTGGTTTAAAGTTAGTCACCTGGGAGACACTTAACTTTTCCCCGACCAAAAGAAAAGCAAACTTTTTAATAAATAGTATTTCATAGAGGCCAAACGAGCGCTCTTTGCTTTTGATGCTGTCCAGCTCCAAGCGCTAACACGTACGGCAGTTTCGGCCTGTCTGCAGAGCCAAAGAACGGGCTCTTTCAGTCAGCCCTCCAACTGCCTATCGTGCTAAACGAGCGCTCTCTGCTTTTGAAGGCTTCCCTTCATTTTCCGCTAATCGTTTTAAATAGGCTGGTTAAGCTATAAATGGCGGCAAAAGGAGGGCAACTAATGGGCAGAAGAAGAGGAATTATGTCTGACCAATTGAAAGAAGAGCTTGCGAAGGAGTTAGGGTTTTATGACACTGTTCAACGGGAAGGCTGGGGCGGAATTACAGCCCGTGACGCGGGTAACATGGTCAAACGAGCAATTGAACTGGCAGAAAACCAGCTCGTCAACAAGCGCTGACACTTTTAGCTAACTTCTAATTAAAAAGCCGCTAAGGGATCGGGGAAACCCCGATCCTTTTTTACATAGAAAATTGCTCCATCACACATCATATTTACAACTCCTAATCGACTTTATGATAAAATAAGCTAAACTGTAATGTGCACAAAGTAGGTGGCCTATTGTGAAAATAATGATGAAAGCACCGGCGAAGATTAATTTAACGCTCGATGTGCTACATAAACGTGCGGATGGATATCATGAGGTAGAGATGATCATGACAACAGTAGATCTGGCAGACCGAATTGAATTGGAACCACTCGCAAAAGATGAAATTAAAATTATATCCCATAACCGTTTTGTTCCGGATGATAAACGTAACTTAGCTTACCAGGCAGCGATGCTGCTTAAAGAAAGGTACGGCATTCGTTCAGGTGTAGCGATTGGCATTGAAAAGGTGATCCCGGTAGCTGCTGGTCTAGCAGGCGGCAGCAGTGACGCCGCTGCTACATTGAAGGGGCTAAACAAGCTATGGGATCTAGGGTTAAGTCTAGACGAACTAGCGACTCTCGGAGCGGAGATTGGTTCCGATGTTTCTTTTTGTGTATACGGCGGCACCGCTTTAGCCAAGGGACGGGGAGAAAAAATACAGCACCTTCCAGCTCCCCCGAATTGCTGGGTGGTTCTTGCTAAACCGACAATCGGTGTGTCCACAGCTGAAGTGTACAAAAATTTAAAGATTGACGGCTTGCGGCATCCTAATACACAGGCAATGATGTCTGCCATTGAAACGAAGGATTATCATAAAATGTGCGCTCATCTTGGCAATGTTCTGGAGTCTGTGACATTAAAGCTCTATCCGGAAGTGGCTCAAATTAAAGAACAGATGGAACGATTTGGAGCAGATGCTGTGCTGATGAGTGGAAGCGGACCAACCGTTTTTGGACTAATGCAGCATGATTCTAGAATGCACCGGGTTTGCAACGGCTTAAGAGGCTTTTGCGACCAGGTATACGCAGTCAGAATGCTAGGAGAAGGGATTCCTGTTGATTGAACCCGTATGTTAAGATATATTTAAAATTAAATATTCGGATTTACTCCTTAGGAGGGTCGAACAGAACATGAAGTTTCGTCGAAGTGAACGGTTAATTGACATGACACATTATTTACTGGAGCATCCACAGCAGCTTGTTTCACTTACTTTTTTTGCCGAACGGTACGGATCGGCAAAATCATCTATTAGTGAAGACTTGTCTATTGTGAAGGAAACGTTTGAACAGCGCGGCATTGGCTCTCTTCAAACCATTCCGGGAGCTGCTGGTGGGGTTAAATATTTCTCAAAAGTTAGTGAGATAGAAGCACGAAAATTTATCGCAAATCTTTGCGAACAAATTGAAAGCCCCGAGAGACTTCTTCCTGGCGGCTATTTATACATGATGGACCTGCTTGGTCATCCGCAAGTTATTCATCAAGTCGGCAAACTTCTTGCCTCTGCTTATGCAGGCATGGAGATTGATGCCATCATGACAGTAGCAACAAAAGGCATTCCCATCGCCCATGCCATTGCCTCACATTTGAATGTTCCGGTTGTTGTCGTTCGTCGGGACAGCAAAGTAACAGAGGGCCCGACTGTCAGCATTAATTATGTATCGGGTTCTACAAAGCGCATACAAACGATGGTGCTCGCAAAGCGCAGTTTGAAAGAAGGATCCAAGGTGTTGCTTGTAGATGATTTTATGAAGGCTGGCGGGACGATAAATGGAATGATCAGCCTGTTAGCAGAGTTTAATGCTTCTGTAGCAGGAATTGCTGTCCTCGTTGAAGCAGAACATGACGAGGAAAGACTCGTAGAGGATTACATATCACTTGTTAAGCTGCAAGATGTAAATGTTCGCACGTCTGCTATTTCTGTAGTAGAAGGAAATTATTTTTCCAAAAACATACAGTTTTCATAAGGAGAGGTTAAGATGAAAGTAGTAGCGACAAATCAAGCACCAGCGGCCATTGGCCCATATTCTCAGGGGATTATTGTAAATAACATGTTTTATAGTTCTGGTCAAATCCCATTAACACCTGCAGGGGAATTAGTAAATGGAGATGTAACCGAGCAAACTCATCAAGTATTTAAAAATCTTCAGGCTGTTTTAGCTGAAGCTGGAGCTTCCTTGGATACAGTCGTGAAAGCTACAGTCTTCATCGCTGACATGGAAGAATTCGGGGCAGTGAATGACGTGTACAGCCAATACTTTGGTGAACATAAACCAGCCCGTTCCTGCGTGGAAGTGGCAAGGCTGCCTAAAGATGTGAAAGTCGAAATTGAAGTAATTGCCCTCGTAAAATAATACGGGTAACCAAGAGTTGGAAATGCTTTTCTTCGCCAGCATGTTGATTGGTAGAAATGATGGTTTTGACTGGCATATCCATCTCTAAAATCAGTTTTTTCCGTTTCGAAACACTCGTGAAATCATCACGGGTGTTTTTTATACAAAATAAAGTAAAATTTTTTCAAAAAAAAGAAGGAATATTTGAAATATTATTGAATAGTTAGTTTAAGCTTTTTATATAGGGGAAAAAGGGGTGAACAGAGTGGAAGTAACTGATGTGAGACTAAGACGCGTAAATACGGATGGCCGCATGAGAGCGATTGCATCAATTACGTTGGACAATGAATTTGTTATTCATGATATCCGTGTAATTGACGGCAACAATGGTTTGTTTGTTGCTATGCCAAGCAAACGTACGCCAGATGGCGAGTTTCGTGATATTGCCCATCCAATCAACTCCAACACACGCGGTAAAATCCAAGATGCTGTTTTAGCTGAGTATCACCGTCTGGGAGAATTGGAAGAAGTGGAATTAGAAGAAGCAGGAGCTTCATAAATTTACATGCAACAAGAGCCTACTTCAAATGTATGGCTCTTTTTTCATTGAAAAAAACACCTCCATTTCCACTCATATTTCCCTTTTGGCATCTTCTTTCTTACATTCCTTTAAAAATCCGAATATTCATTGACAAAAATTTGTCGTTTTTTAAGCTGTCTTGAAATAAGAGCCCTTTTAAGATATAGTCAATAAGGATAAAAAGTTATAGGGGGACCCTCAATGACGAATATTTATGCTGTCATTCTTGCGGCAGGAAAAGGCACACGGATGAAGTCTAAGCTTTATAAAGTGCTTCACCCTGTCTGTGGTAAACCGATGGTAGAGCATGTGATTGATCAAATATCTGATTTACATACAAATAAAATTGTTACAATTGTTGGCCATGGAGCAGAAAAAGTAAAAGGCTATCTTGGTGAAAAGAGTGAATTTGCTTTGCAGGAAGAGCAGCTTGGTACTGCTCATGCAGTCATGCAGGCAGAAGCTATTCTTGGAGAAGAAGAGGGCTGCACACTCGTTGTTTGCGGTGATACACCACTTATTAAGTCTTCTACTATGGAGCAGCTTGTTCATTATCATACAGAACAGCAGGCGAAGGCAACAATTTTAACAGCTTATACAGAGCAGCCAGACGGCTATGGACGGATCATTCGAAACGAACAAGGAATGGTCGAGAAGATCGTTGAGCATAAAGATGCAACAGACGAAGAACGGCAAGTAAAGGAAATCAATACAGGCACTTATTGCTTCGATAACCGCTATCTATTTGATACGTTGAAAAAAGTATCGAATGATAATGCTCAAGGTGAATACTATTTGCCAGATGTAATTGAAATTCTTAAGAAAGCTGGAGAAAAAGTAGCAGCTTATCAAACAGAGGATTTTAATGAAACATTAGGTGTAAATGATCGCGTGGCTTTAAGTCAGGCAGAGAAGATTATGCGTGAACGTATTAATGAGCAGCATATGCGCAATGGTGTCACGCTCATCAGTCCAGAAAACACATTTATCGGTCCGGATGTTGTCATCGGTTCGGATACAGTGCTTTACCCTGGAACCGTCTTATCGGGAAATACAGTGATCGGTGCTGACTGTGAAATTGGACCAAATAGTGAAATCACTAATTGCCAAGTCGGAGATCATACTGTTGTTCGCCATTCTGTAGCGGCCGATAGTGAAATTGGTTCTCGCGTGGCTATTGGGCCATTTGCACACATTCGCCCGGCTTCTCAAATCAGTGATGAAGCAAAGATCGGTAATTTTGTTGAAATTAAAAAAACTGTCTTTGGCAAAGGCAGCAAAGCTTCCCATTTAAGTTATATCGGGGACGCGGAAGTAGGAAGCGGAGTAAACATCGGCTGTGGTTCCATTACAGTTAACTATGATGGAAAAAATAAGTTTTTAACAAAGATTGAAGATGATGCATTCATCGGCTGCAATTCTAATCTTGTAGCCCCAGTTACAGTAGGCAAGGGAGCATATGTAGCAGCAGGCTCTACGATTACAAACGACGTACCTGGTGAAGCTTTATCTATTGCTCGTGCCCGTCAAGTAAACAAAGAAAATTATGTAGAAAAATTAAATCTTAAAAAATAAAGGCGGAGGTCCACCCATGCATAATCAGTATTTAGATCCGAAGTTGAAAATCTTTTCTCTTAATTCTAACCGCAAACTTGCTGAAGAAATTGCTGAAACGATCGGCGTAGAATTAGGGAAATGCTCCGTGAAGCGTTTTAGTGACGGAGAGATACAAATTAATATTGAAGAGAGTATTCGCGGCTGTGACGTATACGTTGTTCAATCAACAAGCGCACCGGTCAATGAAAATCTAATGGAATTACTCATTATGATTGATGCTCTAAAAAGAGCCTCTGCTAAAACGATTAATATTGTCATTCCTTACTATGGTTATGCACGTCAGGACCGCAAAGCCCGCGCTCGTGAGCCAATCACAGCTAAGTTGGTAGCAAACTTACTTGAAACGGCTGGAGCTACTCGCGTGATTACGCTTGATCTACATGCACCGCAAATTCAAGGATTCTTTGATATACCAATCGATCATCTAATGGGTGTACCAATCTTATCTGATTACTTTAAAGGAAAGAACTTCAGCGGAGATGATGTCGTTATTGTTTCTCCAGATCATGGCGGAGTAACACGCGCACGTAAAATGGCTGATCGCTTAAAAGCACCGATTGCTATTATCGATAAGCGTCGCCCAAGACCAAACGTAGCTGAAGTGATGAATATTGTTGGTAACATTGATGGAAAGATTGCCATCTTGATCGATGATATCATCGATACAGCTGGCACAATTACACTTGCAGCAAATGCTCTTATCGAAAATGGAGCAAAAGAAGTATACGCTTCTTGTACGCATCCTGTACTTTCAGGTCCAGCGATCGAGCGCATTCAAAACTCTAACATTAAAGAACTGGTTATTACTAACTCCATTGCCCTGCCTGAAGAGAAGAAGACTGATAAAATTGTAGAGCTATCGATTGCACCATTGATCAGCGAAGCCATTATTCGCGTTCACGAAGAGCAATCTGTCAGCACTCTATTTGATTAATAGAAAAGCGGAGGGCGCTTGTTCAGCGGCGTAGGGACTGGACGGTTCTGCATGAGATAAAGGAAACACGAAGAGCGTTAGCGATTCGATGTTGATTTATCGCAAGAAAGGGCAGGGAGTCAACTAGCCGCTAAGCGCCTCCAGCTGGACAATAGAAAAGCGGAAGGCGCTCGATTAGCGACGACAAGCATAGGTCAAGCCGTCTGGAAGGTTGTTCTTTAACCTTCTGGGCGGCTTAGCTTATGACCTTGGGTCCCAAGGAGGCGCAGTTGAGCAAAGAAAAACAGAAGGTGCTCAATTCGCGTGATAGAAGGTTGGAGGGATTTCTGTTAGAGTCACTCTTAGCTCGAGCGAGATTTTCCAAACCGCCAGCCCCTTAATAAAATAGCCTTTTCCCAAAAAGCTGTTTTTTCAGTTTTAGAGGGAAGGGCTTTTTTATTTAGGCAGGCAGACACTGGTTGCTATAAAGTGACTATGAGCAAGTCGGCGGGTCTTTCATTCAGAGATAAAAAGAAGTCATTCTGCCCTTTTATGTTTAAGTATGACGAAATCAGGGAATAGATGATTTAGGACAAAAATTTTAAACAGAGATCATAATACAGGAAGGTGAGTTTCTCTAATGAATTCAGTACTTGAAGCAAAAAAGCGTCAAGAATTTCAACGTTCTGCTAAAACTGAGCTTCGTGAGGAAGGAAATTTCCCTGCTGTCGTTTATGGAAAAGATATGGAAGCAGAATCCGTCTTCGTCAATGAAGGAGATTTCATTAAAGTCATTAAAGAAGTTGGCCGCAATGGTGTGATTTCTTTAGCAGTGGATGGAAAAGAACATAACGTTATTCTGCATGACTATCAACAAGATCCCATTAAAAATTACATTGTCCATGCGGACTTCCTTGCGGTAGATTTATCATCCGAGATCACTTCAAATGTCCGGGTAGATTTAGAGGGAGAAGCGGCTGGAGCGAAAGAAGGCGGAGTTGTCCAACAACCGCTATTTGAGCTTTCAGTGACAGCCAAAGTTAGTGAATTCCCTGAAAATCTTACAGTCGATGTTTCCCACTTAAACATCGGTGATAGTTTGTCTGTTGGAGAAATCCGTGGTAATCATCCGTTTATCATTAATCATGAAGATGATGAGGTCGTTGTATCTATTCTTGCTCCGCGTGTGGAGGAAGCCGCCGAGGATAGCAATCCTGAAGCAGCAGAAGAAGGCAGAGAGGCAGAAACAAATACAGCGCAAGAATAATATAATTAAAGAGGCCAGCCCAGTTTTTACTGGAGCCGGCCTCTTTTTTATGGGAGAAAGAAGTGATGGAATAGAATTAGGCGTATAATTTCTTATGCATGTGCGTTATACTTAAATTAATTTATTGAAGAAAAATTTGAGGTGCAAAACATGAAGCTAGTTGTTGGTCTCGGCAATCCGGGGGCAAAATATGCAGGTACGAGGCATAATATCGGTTTTGATGTGATTGAGGAGTTAGCTGAACGTTTCAATTCCCCCCTCACAGAGGCAAAGCACAAAGGGGTTTATACGATTGTGCGAAAGGGAACAGAGAAAGCGATTTTGCTTAAGCCGCTTACATACATGAACCTGTCCGGAGAAAGCATCGGGGAGGTTATGCGCTATTATGATGTGGCAACAGAGGATGTTGTTGTGATTTATGATGATCTAGACTTGCCAACCGGCCGTATCCGCCTTCGACAAAAAGGCAGTGCAGGCGGGCATAATGGAATAAAGTCAACTATTGCTCATCTTGGTACGCAAAACTTTAATCGCATCCGTATTGGGATTGACCGCCCAGTTCCTCCGATGAAGGTGGTTGATTACGTATTAGGCAAATTTACGGAGGATGAGCAGGAAAAAATGAAACAGGCTGTTTCAAAGAGTGCGGATGCAGTAGAAGCATGGTTGGAAAAGCCGTTTCTTGAAGTAATGAACGAATATAACATTCAAACGTGAATAAATGCTTTCTTCTTTGCCTATACTAACGTTAACTACATAGTAGAGGTTAGCAGCAAAGGAGGAGGCACATGGCCATTCATTACGTTTGCCGCCATTGCGGAACGACAGTTGGGAGTCTTAAACAGCCAGTTGTTTCAAGCCGGCAGCTTGGCATTCACGCACTGACGGAAGACGAGAGAATAGAGATGGTTCAATACGATTCTGAAGGTAACGTGACAATAACAACAATATGTGAAGATTGTGAGGAGTCTCTTCAAAGAAACCCTGATTTTCACCAATACGATTATTTTATACATTAAAGCAGCTTTGGACAGCGATCCAAAGCATTTTTCTGTTTTCCACCAGGGCAATACACAGACAGCCTTGGCTGAACGGACAGCAAAGCGTCCATTTAAGGGGAGGAAGAAAGTGTGAATAGTTTACAGAAAATTCTCTTACAAAATAATGATATTCAATCTATTTTTGATGGGGTAACAGGAGGGCTGAAGGAGCAACTGGCCGCAGGTCTTTCGGGATCATCAAGAGCCCTTTTTATTTCGGCTGCCTATGAAAAAACAAGCAAGCCGATCATTGTAGTAACATACAACTTACTGCAAGCTCAAAAGTTATATGATGATTTGCTGCAATTTGTAGACGATCAAGAAGTGTATTTATACGCGGCTAATGAGTTAATAGCAGCAGAAATTAGCGTGGCCAGCCCTGAATTGCGTGCCCAGCGGATTGAAGTGCTGAATCATATGGTCCATGAGGCAAAGGGGATTTATATCGTTCCTGTTGCCGGATTGCGAAAGCTGCTTCCGCCTAAAGAAGTATGGGCTGGCTTGCAAAAAACCATTAAAGTTGGAGAAGAAATCGATCTAGACAATATGATTCATCAGTTTGTGCAAATGGGCTATCAACGTACAGATATGGTGTATGCTCCGGGGGAATTCAGCTTACGTGGTGGCATTATCGATATTTATCCGTTAACAATCGAACATCCTGTGCGAATCGAACTATTTGATACAGAGGTAGATTCGATTCGTACCTTCTCCATGGAGAATCAGCGTTCTATTGAAAATAAGTCTGCTATTGAAATCAGTCCAGTAACAGAAACACCTTGTTCTTCTGAGCAGCTCGTCATCCTATCGCGGCGGCTGGAGGAAGCTTTACAAGACTCACTAAAGAAGGTAAAGAAGGCTGAAACGAAACAGTTGATGAAAGAAAATATCAGCTTCGAGATCGATCGACTAAAGCAAGGGATAGCAATAGACGGGTTATCCAAATATACAGCTTTACTGTATGAGAACCCAATGAATTTAACGGACTATTTACCGGAGAATGGCCTTGTCTTTTTTGATGAAATCAGTCGGATCAATGAAATGAATGATTCTTTGCAGCAGGAGGAAGCTGAATGGTATGTTGCCTTGCTCGAAGAGGGGAAAATTATTCATGATATTAAGCTCTCCTATCATTTTACAGAGACACTATCAGCTATCCGACAGCCCATCATTTACCTTGCGCTGTTTTTGCGTCAGGTCGCTCATACGAGACCCGAAAACATTGTGAATTTCTCTTCACGGCCAATGCAAGATTTTCACGGGCAGATGAACGTGCTTCATGCAGAGGTGGAACGGTGGAGAAAGCTTGGCATGACAGTTGTATTTCTCGGTGAAAGCGAAGAGCGAATAGCTAAAATTCAGCGAGTTCTAGCAGATTATGAGATTGAAGCCACTAGTTCACTAGAAAAAAATAATATTATCGAACGAGTGGTACAAGTCGCTCGAGGCTCTTTGACAGCAGGATTTGAATTTCCTGCCCTGCATCTAGCGGTTATTACAGAACAGGAGCTTTTCAATAAGAAGCCAAAAAGAAGCAAGCGACGACAGAAACTGTCTAATGCAGAGAGAATTAAGAGCTATTCTGAATTGAAGCCGGGCGATTACGTGGTGCATGTGAACCATGGGATTGGGAAATATTTAGGAATTGAAACGCTCCAAATTAAAGGAGTGCACAAAGACTACTTAAATATTAAATACCAGGGAACAGACCAACTTTATGTTCCGGTCGAACAAATCGAACTCGTGCAAAAATATGTAGGTTCAGAAGGCAAAGAACCTAAAGTATATAAATTAGGTGGCAGTGAGTGGAAGCGCGTAAAAAGTAAAGTTCAATCTTCTGTCCAGGATATTGCCGATGATCTGATCAAGCTTTATGCAGAAAGGGAAGCAGCTAAAGGGTATGCATTCTCACCTGATGGGGAAATGCAACGAGAATTTGAAGCCGCTTTCCCATATGAAGAAACGGAAGACCAGGTTCGTTCTATTAATGAAATCAAAATAGATATGGAAAAAGAACGGCCGATGGATCGTTTATTGTGTGGAGACGTCGGTTATGGAAAGACGGAAGTCGCGATTCGGGCAGCTTTCAAAGCGATTGCTGATGAAAAACAAGTAGCGTTTCTTGTGCCGACCACTATTCTTGCTCAGCAGCATTTTGAAACAATGAGCGAGCGCTTTCGGGACTTTCCTGTAGAGATTGGATTGTTAAGTCGCTTTCGTTCTAGAAAGCAACAGACAGAGACGATTAAAGGCCTTAAAACTGGCACGGTAGATATTGTTGTTGGAACCCATCGCCTTTTGTCGAAAGATATTCAGTACAACGATCTAGGGTTGCTAATCGTGGATGAAGAGCAGCGTTTCGGGGTAACACATAAAGAAAAAATTAAACAGCTGAAAACAAATATAGACGTTTTAACGCTAACGGCGACTCCGATCCCGCGAACTCTTCATATGTCGATGCTCGGTGTAAGAGATTTATCTGTTATTGAAACGCCACCGGAAAATCGTTTTCCAGTGCAAACATATGTGGCAGAACTCAATCCGGCTTTAATTCGGGAAGCTATTGAACGAGAACTGGCCCGTGAAGGACAAGTGTTTTATCTGTATAACCGTGTAGAAGATATTGAGCGGAAAGCGGACGAAATTGCCATGCTTGTGCCGGATGCGAAAGTTGCTTATGCCCATGGCCAAATGACGGAACGAGAGCTCGAAAATGTGATCTTAGGCTTTCTGGAAGGAGAATTTGATGTTCTTGTCACGACAACGATCATCGAAACGGGTGTCGATATTCCAAATGTAAATACACTCATTGTCCACGATGCCGACCGGATGGGCTTGTCCCAGCTTTATCAAATCCGTGGCCGTGTCGGACGTTCTAACCGAGTAGCCTACGCTTATTTTATGTATCGCAAGGATAAGGTATTGTCAGAACAAGCAGAAAAGCGCTTGCAGGCGATCAAGGAATTTACCGAGTTGGGCTCTGGCTTTAAAATTGCCATGCGAGACTTATCCATTCGCGGGGCAGGAAATCTGCTTGGTTCTCAGCAGCATGGGTTTATTGATTCTGTCGGTTTTGACTTGTATTCTCAAATGCTGAAGGAAGCAATCGAGCAAAAACAAGGAACGGACAAACAAGAAACAGGCCCTTCGTTTGAAGCAGAAATTTCTATTGATGCTTACATTCCGGATACGTATATTAAAGACAGCCGCCAGAAAATTGAGATGTATAAGCGTTTTAGAAGTATAGAATCATTAGAAGAAGTGGAAGAACTTAAAGAGGAAATGGTTGACCGGTTCGGTGATTATCCACATGAGGTAGCAGATCTGTTTAAGGTAGCAGAGATGAAGGTATATGCCATAGCTGCTCAATTGGAGTTAATCAAGCAGGAAAAAGAGTCGGTATATATATTGATGAATGAAGCTGGAACAAAACAAATCGATGGCTCAAAAGTGTTCAATATCTGTAATAAACATGGCCGTTCAGTGGGTCTGGGCATGGAGGACAACAAACTCAAACTCACCATTGATATTAAGAACATGGCCACTAATACATGGTTCGAAATTGCCTTTGATATTATAAAGAACTTGGAGACGGCGAAAAAATAAAGGGAAAAACACAACAAAATGTATAGAACTTCCCAGATGATAAATAATAACAATCACAGGGGCAATATCATCGAGCTTGCATCGTTGAACTATTGTCAATTAATCATCTGAGGAAAGTGAGGCAACATGAGATGAAAGCAACTGGTATCGTTCGTCGAATTGACGATTTAGGTCGGGTTGTCATTCCAAAGGAAATCCGCCGTACGTTAAGAATTAGAGAAGGAGATCCATTAGAGATTTTTGTCGATCGTGATGGAGAAGTCATTTTAAAAAAATATTCCCCGATTAGCGAGTTAGGAGACTTTGCTGACGAGTATGCAGAGGCATTGAATGACAGTTTAAACACGGCTGTCTTGATTTGTGACCGCGATGCCATTATTGCTTCTGCCGGAGTATCTAAGAAAGAGTACGTTAATAAAAGTATTGGGGAAGTCATTGAAAAAGCGATGGATGACCGGCAGAGTGTTTTACATCACCCACAATCAAAGATCTCATTCGTGGATGGCCGTGAAGAAAAGGTGCAATCCTATACGCTAGCCCCTATTGTGGCAGGTGGCGATCCAATCGGTGTAGTTGTCATTTTCTCTGATGAACGCTCCATAGGAGAAGTGGAGAGAAAATCAGCAGAAACCGCCGCCAGCTTTTTAGCTAAACAAATGGAAAGCTAATCAGACAAGGAAGCAGAGGCAAAACTGCTTCCTTTTTTGATGGAGCAAACATTTGTTTGTATATAGATAAAGAGGGACTTTTTATTAAATTTCTTGCGCTTTTCTATGCAAATATATTAAGTTGGAAGCAGTATGTTTAGAAGGGCAGAGTGTTATATGTTGCCATTAAGGAAGAAAAATTCATTGATACAAGGAGCCGCCATTTTAACGATTGCCGCTATTTTCGTAAAAATCTTAAGTGCTGTATATAGAGTTCCCTTTCAAAATATAGTCGGGGATATCGGCTTTTATATTTATCAGCAAATATATCCTTTTTACGGAATTGCTAATGCATTAGCTACATATGGGTTTCCGGTCGTTATTTCAAAATTAATCGCGGAATCAGCAGGTGATGGGCAGCGCAGGCAGGAAGTGGTTCGACTTTCTTACTATGTAACAAGCTGCACGGGCATTTTGCTCTGGGCCGCTGTCTTTTTCGGAGCTGGATGGATAGCAGACAAAATGGAGGATCCTTCTTTGCGGCCACTCCTTCAGATTGTAGCTTTTTCTTTTTTACTGATTCCGTTTTTAACTGTATGGCGCGGTACATTCCAGGGTGAAGGAAATATGGTCCCGACAGCGGTTTCTCAGACAGTGGAGCAATCTGTCCGGGTTGGAGCTATTTTATTATTCTCTTATATTTTAATTGGAAAGGGAGCCTCTCTTTATACGGCCGGTGCAGGAGCATTTGCAGGATCAATAGCCGGCAGCCTTGCTGCACTGGCAGTTTTATTTTACTTTATAAAGAAGAGTGTTTCTATCTCTGAAAAAAAGGTGAAGAGGGGAAACACATTGGCTGGAAAAGAAATCCGAATGCTCTTTATCCAGGCAGCAGCTATTTGTCTGTCTAGCATAGGAATTGTATTGTTCCAGCTTGTCGATTCATTTAACCTATATAGTGGATTAATTCAATCGGGTATGGGCGAATGGGAAGCTAAAATGGCCAAAGGAATTTATGACCGTGGCCAGCCCCTCTTGCAGCTTGGCACTACAGCGGCTGCTTCTCTTGCTTTAACGGTTGTGCCACTCGTAACCTCTGTTTATCGCAGAGGGTTGTATCAGGAGCTAGATAGCTGTATCCAGCTGGCGCTGAAGGTTAGTTTTACATTTGGACTGGCAGCAACAGTGGGGTTAATCAATATTATGGGAGAAGTAAACACGATGCTGTTCGAAAATGGAAGTGGGTCGTTTGTTCTTTCGATTTTTTGTGCATCGATTCTATTTAGTTCACTTGCTCTGACATTGACGGGTATTCTGCAAGGGTTTGACAAGGATTTCATTCCAGCTCTCGCTGTGTTAACAGGCATTCTTTTTAAGTACATGGGGAACATTCTCTTTATTCCTCGTTTTGGAACAGCAGGGGCTGCAGCGGCTACGTTGCTCTCATTTGTTTGGATGGCGCTTTTTTTAGCCGCCTTTCTTCGAAAACATTGGAAGACAGCTTTCCTGAAAAAGGAGGCTGCTGGTAAAGCAGTATTTGCCGTTCTTTGTATGACAGGTGTATTGCAGGTTTGGAAATTACTCATAGGATATATCTTGTTTAAGGAAGCTCACAGCCGGCTTATTATGGCCGGGACGGCATTAAGTAGTGTCATTATTGGCGCATTTGTTTTTATTTATCTCATTTTTAAGCTAAAAGTGTTCACAGAAGAAGAGTTGCAGCAGATCCCTTTTGGCAGCCGGCTGAGCAAGAAACTTAGTTAGGTTGCCTATTTAAAAATCATAGTAGAAAGAGAGAGGGAACATGATACCATCTATTACTATTGCCGGTCTCGGAGCCGGAGATATTAACCAACTGCCGCTTGGCATATACAGATTGTTGTTACAGTCGAAGCACGTATTCACCCGTACCCTTGATCACCCGGTCATTAATGATCTTCAACGGGAGGGTGTCCGCTTCGAAAGTTTTGATTCTATTTATGAAAAACATGATCAATTTGAAGCGGTCTATGAAGAAATTGTTTCCTTGTTAATAGAGAAAGCCAAAGATCACGGTGCGCTCATTTACACAGTTCCCGGCCATCCTATTGTCGCAGAGAAAACAGTTCAGCTTTTGCTTGAGGCAGCACAGCCAGGCAAATTGGAGGTAACGATCGCTGGCGGTCACAGTTTTCTTGACGATCTGTTTGCCGCTGTTGGGGCAGACCCGATAGAAGGCTTTCAATTTCTTGATGGAACATCCTTAAGAAAAGATGATATTAACATTTTCCAACACATTGTCATTGCACAAGTATACGATGCCTTCGTCGCCTCTGATGTGAAATTGACACTAATGGAGAAGTATCCGGATGACTATGAGGTAACTATCGTTACGGCAGCAGGGAGTGGAAACCAGCACACCGTAAAGCTGCCTTTATATGAATTGGATAGACAAGTAACACTGAACAATCTAACATCTTTATATGTGCCGCCTGTACGGAAAGAAGAAGATACATATAAAGAATTTGCTGTTCTGCGACAAATTATCGCAACGTTAAGAGGGCCGGGGGCTGTCCTTGGGATCGTGAGCAAACGCACGAATCGTTAAAGAAATATTTAATTGAAGAAGCCTATGAGTTACTTGACGCTATTGATCAGCAAGATGATGATCACATCGTGGAGGAGCTGGGGGACGTGCTGTTGCAAGTGATGCTTCATGCGCAAATTGGCGAAGACGAAGGAATGTTCTCCATTGAAGATGTCATTGAATCGATTTCTAGTAAAATGATTCGCCGCCATCCGCACGTATTTGGCGATGCAACAGCTGAAAATGCAGAAGCAGTTATTTCAAATTGGCAAAAGATTAAGAGCGAAGAAAAAGGAGAAAGACAAGCTTTCCGGCTTGATGAAGTAGCGAAAGGATTGCCCGCGTTGTTGCGCGCCTATGAATTTCAAAAGAAAGCAGCAAAGCTGGGCTTTGATTGGGATGATGCCAATGGGGCCATGGAAAAGGTGCTGGAAGAGTGGCAGGAATTTCTAGAAGAAGTGAAGAATGAAGATAGCAGCAAACAGCTTGATGAATTCGGTGATGTTCTTTTTGCACTCATCAATGTTGCCCGCTTTTATCACCTTCACCCCGAAGAAGCGCTGGCTAAAGTAAATGAAAAATTTTACCGCCGTTTTTCTCATGTCGAAAAACGGGTAAAAGAGAGCGGCCGGCCATTTAATGATTTCACACTAGATGAGTTAGATGCATTCTGGGACGAAGCGAAAAATATAGGTTTATAAAGGGAGAGAGAAACATGTCGACAATGAGACTCGATAAGTTTTTAAAAGTATCACGTTTAATTAAACGGAGAACACTGGCAAAGGAAGTAGCGGATCAAGGAAGAATCACCATTAATGGAGTAACTGCGAAAGCGAGCTCTAACGTAAAAGAAGGCGATGAGTTATCTATTCGGCTTGGCCAGCGCATTCTTACTGTGAAAGTGGAAAAGCTGCAGGAAACGACAAAAAAAGAAGAAGCAGCTGGCATGTATCAGTTGCTGAAAGAAGAGAGAGTGAACGAATAAAAGAGAGAGTCAATGAATGAACGTTTAATGCCTATTTAGAAAGTGCTCAAAAGCTATGCTTTTTGAGCACTTTTTTATAAGATCTAATGCTTCCTCTATCTTTATTAACATCCGTCTAGGGTCTTTGAAACGTGTGTGCGTCTTTTAAATTTTTGGCTTCTCCTCATAGTTTTGCTATTGCTCGCATACATTTAGTGGCAAAGCTTGTACTTTGCAGTGAGGGGGAGAAAGATGAATCAGATGCATGATTCTACTAATAGTCGCTCAGCTGACGGTCATGATATTGTTATGCAAGGTAGAAAGATAATGGAAATTACTGGTGTCAAGCAGGTGGAAAGTTTCGACAGCGAGGAATTTTTGCTGCTCACTGTGATGGGAATGCTCGTTATTAAAGGTGAAAACCTGCAAATGAAAAATTTGGATGTAGATCGCGGCTTGGTAGCGATTAAAGGCCGCATCTCCAGCCTTATTTATACTGACCAATCCGCCGGGACAAATCAAAAGGATTATTCAGTAAGTTGTTCAAATGACATTAACTGTTCAATTTGAAACGTTGTTGTCAATGATAGCTATGGGAATAACATTTGGAGCCTTCCTCGACACCTACCAAAGGTTTTTAAAACGGCAGACCCGGCCGCGAGCCGTTTCTTTTTTCACTGACATTATATTTTGGTGTCTATTTGGATTGCTCATCTTTTATTGCTTATACCGGGTTAATTACGGTGAAATCCGTCTCTATCTTTTCCTCGCCTTACTTTGTGGTTACTCGGCTTATCAAGCCTTATTTAAGCGGCTTTACCTTCGGCTTCTTGAGCAAATGATTTTAGCGGTTGTAAATATTTTCTTATTTTTAAAGAAGTGCGGTTATTTTCTTATTATCCTCCCAATTAAGTTAATTATAAAGGCGATAGTAATTGTTATAGGTTTAATCGGGAAGACTTTGCTAGTCCTTGCCAAAAGTACCCTTTACCTATTATTATGGATAGGAAAGATTGTTTTTTCGCCTATTCTCTTAATTTGGCGCTTTTTTCCTGACAGCATAAGGAAAAGAGCAACCGCCTTAAAAGAGAAGCTGGCAGGATTTTTCTTATTAATCAAGAATAAAATTATGGATAGAGCAAATCGCTGGAAAAAATGAGCCGGGAGGAAGGGAAATGAGCGGTGTAAACAAACGGAAAGTAACTGCCTTGAAAAACGCCTTTGTCTTCAGCCGTGCGAGAAAAGATATGTTTTTAGCGAGACATAAAACAAAGCTGTACAGAAGGCTAGGTGCTTTCGTAGTTGTGGCCCTTATTCTTTCTGTCGGTTTGGGATCAACTCTTTTTTCACGAACGGCCCATCTTGAAGAACAAAAGCTTGAAAAGAAAAAAGCTGAGGCAGCTCTTGTAGAATTGAAGCAGCAACAAAAGCAGTATGAAGAAGAATTGAAGAGATTGGAAGACGATGAATATATCGCAGAGCTCGCCAGGAAAAAGTATTTTTTATCGGATGATGGAGAGATTATATTTAATATTCCTGAGTCAAGTGAAAGCAAAGGGAAAAGTAAAGAATAAGAAGGGGTATATTGACACCTCTTTTTTTCGTAATATAATAAAGGGTAAAGTTTGATCATTTCTAAGGAGGAACATTTTTTTTATGTCAATCGAAGTAGGCAGCAAGTTACAAGGTAAAGTGACAGGGATCACTAAATTCGGAGCGTTTGTTGAACTGCCAGAAGGCTCAACTGGATTAGTACACATTAGTGAAGTTGCAGACAATTATGTAAAAGACATCAATGATCACCTAAAGGTTGGTGATGAAGTAGAAGTAAAAGTCATTAATGTGGAAAGTGATGGAAAGATCGGTTTGTCCATCCGCAAGGCGAAAGACCAGCCGCAGCAACAGCAGTCCTATCGTCCCCGTCCAAGAAATAATGATTACCGCTCTAAAGGTCCAAGAGGAGGAGGAGGCTATTCGACTCCGAAAGAAAACTTTGAACAAAAAATGGCCCGCTTTCTCAAGGAAAGTGAAGATCGTCTGTCTACCTTGAAACGCCAAACAGAATCGCGCCGTGGCGGTAGAGGAGCGAAACGGGGTTAATTGCTGTCTATTTAACTATAACTATGAACTGATCGGAAACGTTCAGCAGCTAAAAAAAACAGCCTTGCAAGATATCATAAATCTTGCAAGGCTGTTTTTTATTGATTGGGGCAATCTAGTTGCCAAACTATGCCGAATTTGTCTTGAAGTTTTGCGTAAGTAGAGCCCCAAAATGTAGTCTGTAATTCCATATGAATAGTTCCCTCTTGTTGCAGCTTCCCGTATACAGATTGGATCTCTTCTTTGCTTTCAAAGGTCAGGGCAAGGGAAATTTGATTTCCTGTCTTTATCTCTTGTCCGGGAAACGTGTCTGAAACCATAAGGAGGAAATGTCCCTTTGCCAAACGGGCATGCATAATACGGTTGGCTGCTTCGGGAGGAGTGGGATAATCGGCTTCGCCAAATGTCTGAAGTCCTTGTATCTCAGCTTGAAAAGCCTCGGCATAAAAATTCAGTGCTTCTTTTGCATTTCCATTAAAAGTTAGATAAGGTGTAGTTTGTCCTTTCACATCGATCCCCCTTTTTTATCAATATTGAAACTATGGCTGTACGATGGCTGGCTGTCAATGCTAAATGGTAGGTAGAAAAACAATATAAAAAACCAGATTTTCAACAGACCGCTTGGATCTGTGAAAACCTGGTTTTTTTGCCGATGACCCGTACGGGATTCGAACCCGTGTTACCGCCGTGAAAGGGCGGTGTCTTAACCGCTTGACCAACGGGCCTTTATAATTAGTGATTCATTCATACTGCTAATAGATTTTGACTGCCTATTCCTTTGCAGAATACCAAAGCTATTCTCTAAAAGGTTCCTGTTGTATTCAAGTTTCATAGAGAGCAAAGTGAGTAGGGATTGCCAAAGAACGTGGCAATTAGTCTGCATTCCTTTAGAAACGACTGCTTTCGCTTTTTTAGTAGCGGCGGAGGGGATCGAACCCCCGACCTCACGGGTATGAACCGTACGCTCTAGCCAGCTGAGCTACACCGCCATGGGAAGTGAAAATTCAAGCACAATGACTATAATACTTAGGTTATAAGCTGTTGTCAATTAGTTTTTTTAGGGTTTATAAAAAAAGTGACTGTTCCTGTTGTCGAACGGTTTTTAGACAAGCCTTCTCTTTTTGACAAACTTTGAAAGGGTGGTTTTGTATAATGGCAGCAAAGAAACGTGGATGGGAGTTGTTAATATGGAGAAAGCGGAAAGAAGTTTGGCAGAGCCGGTCAATCATGTGGGATTGGAAGAAACAAAAGTGGAAGTGTTCAAGGGGCTTAAACAGTTTCTTACCCATTTGCAAGTGCTGTTGCTTGAAAAAGGGTTTATTTTGCTGCTCATTGGATTTTTGTTAGGCCGGGCATTGATACTGTCTCATTTAACGCCGTTTGGCCTGCCTTTTTTCGCTGCTGCTTTTATGCTAAGGCGTGATTGTGCGCCACTTGCTCTAATCGGTTTGCTTGCAGGGTCTTTAACCTTGTCCATTGAGCAAATGAGCTATTCCTTTTTTACAATTGCCGTGTTTCTCGTCGTCTACCGACTGCTAAAGAATTTTCATAAGGAAGATGCCGTATCACTGCCATTCTTTGTTTTCTTTACAGTCATGGCAGTAAAATCGGGATTTTCCTATTTTCAAAGCGGTCAGCAATTTGCACCCTATGATCTGTTAATGGCCGCGATTGAATCCTCATTAGCCTTTGTGCTTACACTTATCTTTATGCAGAGCATTCCCTTTTTATCACTCAAAAAACGGATAAAAGCGTTAAAGACTGAAGAGATTGTCAGCTTAATCATTATGCTTGCTTCCATTACATCGGGCACGATCGGCTGGTCGGTTTATGGTTTATCAATTGAACATATCTTCTCCAGATACTTGGTCTTAATTTTTTCTTTTATCTCTGGGGCGGCTGTTGGTTCCACTGTTGGTGTTGTCACTGGGTTAATATTTAGTCTTGCGAGTGTGTCCAGCTTCTTTCAGATGAGCTTGCTTGCTTTTGCTGGTTTACTTGGCGGATTATTAAAAGAGTGGCGAAAAGCAGGAGCGGCAGGCGGGCTGATTATCGCTACCTTGCTTGCTGGAATGTATGGAGAACAAGGGGTACCGCTCATGCAAACCTTATATGAATCCCTAGCAGCAGTAGCCCTTTTATTCTTAACGCCTAAAATCTTTACCGACCAGTTGGCTAAGCTCATACCCGGCACTGTAGAGCATTCAAATGAGCAGCAACAATATTTACGGAAGATGAGAGATGTGACAGCCAATAGAGTAGAACAATTTTCTGAAGTGTTCCAAGCACTATCAAAAAGCTTTTCCCAATATAACATTGAAGCACTGGATAATTACGAAGAGCGGGAACTAGACATGTTTTTAAGTCATGTTACTGAAAAAACATGTCAAACATGCTTTAAAAAAGAACAGTGCTGGACGAAAAACTTTCATCAAACCTACCATCTAATGAAAGATGTGCTTTATGAATTAGATGAGGGACAAGCAGGGTTAAGTCAAAGATTGTCGAGGGAGTTGGATACCCACTGCTTCCGCCCGGCGAGGGTAGAGGAAGCTATTAAACAGCAATTAACATACTACCAAGCAAACCAAAAGTTAAAAAAACAGGTGCAGGATAGCCGGAAGCTGGTGGCAGAGCAGCTGCGAGGCGTTTCTGAGGTAATGAGTGACTTTGCTGAAGAAATTCAGAGAGAACGGGAAAATCACTATAATCAGGAAGAGCAGATATTAGAAGCGATTGAAGCATTCGGTTTGGAGATTGACTATGTAGATATATACAGTTTGCAAAAAAGCAACGTTGACATTGAAATGAGTATTCCTTTTATTTATAACAGTCACGGGGAATGTCAGAAGATTATAGCTCCTATGCTTTCTGATATTTTAGGTGATAACGTGATTGTTCATAAGGAAGAATGTGAGGGAGGCCCTGCAGGTGTTTGTCATGTGATCTTTCGCTCTGCTAAAGCGTTTGCTGTTACAACAGGAGCGGCACATGCTGCTAAAGGCGGTGGATTAGTGTCAGGAGACAGTTACTCTACGATTGAGTTGGGGGCAGGAAAGTATGCCGTAGCGATTAGTGATGGGATGGGAAATGGAGAAAGGGCTCATTATGAAAGCCATGAAACTCTTCGCCTGCTACAGCAAATTTTAAAGTCAGGCATTGAAGAAAAAGTCGCCATTAAATCTGTTAACTCTATTCTTTCTTTGCGAACGACAGACGAGATCTTCTCGACTCTTGATCTGGTCATTATTGATTTGCAGGATGCGGTAGCAAACTTTTTGAAAGTGGGCTCGACACCAAGCTTTATTAAACGAGGCAGCAAAATAATGAAAATTGAAGCAAGCAACTTACCGATCGGTATTTTACAGGAATTTGAAGTGGATGTAGTGAGTGAACAATTGAAATCGGGCGATTTAATTATCATGATGAGTGACGGGATTTTTGAAGGCCCAAAGAATGTCGAGAACAAGGATCTTTGGATGAAAAGGAAAATACAGGAAATGGAAACAGAGGACCCACAAACGATTGCTGATTTACTTATTGAGGAAGTCATAAGAACAAGATCAGGAGAAATTGAAGATGATATGACAGTTGTAGTGGCCAAGGTAGAACACAACCTACCAAAGTGGACATCTATTCCAATGCAATTCGGTTTTTCAAAAAAGAAAAAGAAAATTTCTTAAAGCACTGAATTTATTTACAGAGAAGTATAAATTCCCCTCTTTCTGGCGAGGCTGAGGATAACTCGTAAAGGTTGGAGGGGTTACCATGAAACAAGGGACGATTAAGCAAATCTTACTGCTGACAGACGGCTGCTCGAATCACGGGGAAGATCCAGTTGCTATGGCTGCTCTCGCCCGGGAGCAGGGAATTACAGTTAATGTTATTGGAATTATAGATGATCATGCTACGGATCAGCGGGGACTTCAGGAAATTGATCAAATTGCTCTTTCGGGAGGAGGGATTAGCCAAACTGTTTGCACGAAGCAGCTTTCCCATACTGTTCAAATGGTCACGAGACAAGCGATGACCCAAACACTTCAAGGGGTGGTAAATGAACAATTAAAGAAGATCTTGCATAAGGAAACAGCGATGGAGGCTTTGCCGCCAGAAACTCGCGGTGAGGTAATGGAAGTAGTAGATGAGCTTGGAGAAACTGCTAACTTGGAGGTGTTAGTCTTAGTTGATACAAGTGCAAGTATGAAGAGCAAGCTTCCAACCGTGAAGGAGGCGCTCCTTGATTTATCGCTGAGTATGAACGCAAGAATGGGAAGCAGTCTCTTTTCCTTGTTTATATTTCCTGGGAAAAGAAAAGATACGGAGCAGCTGCTTGACTGGACACCAAAGCTTGAATCCTTAACATCGATGTTTTCAAAGCTGTCCCCTGGCGGTTTAACACCAACTGGCCCTGCTATTCGCGAAGCTATTTCCCGCTTTAAAACAAAACGAAGCCGGAAAGGCTGGTTATCAGATGGCGATGAATACATCGAAAAATCAGTTTAATATTCGCCGGGGAGCCGTCATACATGGTAAATGGCACAAGCAAGCCTATCTGGTGGAGCGAACGCTCGGCCAGGGAGCTACCGGTACAGTTTATTTAGTGAACGGAATGGATGGAGCAGCAGCGTTAAAGTTCAGTAATCCATTATCGATCACGGCTGAAATGAACGTTTTGAAGGCGTTTGCTAAGGTCCAGGGGTCTTCCCTTGGGCCTTCTTTATTAGATGCAGATGATTGGGAGAACAGTTATGGTGTGCACCCTTTTTATGTCATGGAATATATACAGGGGCCAACCCTTTCTGCTTTTATCCAGGCAAGAGGATCATCATGGATTGGTGTTTTGCTGTTACAGCTGCTGGAAAACTTACAGGCACTTCATGAAGCTGGCTGGATTTTCGGGGATATTAAACCGGATAATTTGATTGTGTCAGGACCGCCATATGCGCTCCGCTGCGTTGACGTTGGCGGGACGACTAAAATGGGGCGGGCTGTTAAAGAGTATACAGAGTTTTTTGATAGAGGCTATTGGCGTGCTGGTTCAAGAAAAGCAGAGCCCTCCTACGATTTATTTGCTACTGCAATGGTAGCGATTAATCTTGTTTACCCTGAAAGATTTTCCCGGAATGAAGAGGGCATAAAACAATTGGAAGCTAAAGTCAGACAAAAAAAGAATTGCAAGCTATCGCGCCGGTATTAATTAAAGCCCTGCAGGGAAGGTATTCTGCAGCCCAGGCTATGCGTAAAGAGCTGCTGGCTGCTTTAAGCTATGAAAAGAAAAAAAGCGAGCAAGGTCACATGCGATCTGCTGTCCGCAAAACCAGCGGAAGGGTTTCGCTTAAACAAAAGAAAAGGAAAGAGCGTGGGCTGTATACACTGACTGTTGTCTTGTTTGTCGCAGTTATCTATGTTTTATACGTACTGACGGAACTGCTCATTTAAACATTCGTCTTTTCTTTTTGTTTGTTTTCTTTAGAAAGTGTTAATATAGTCAGTAAAAAGAGCAGGAAGAGGAACAAATGCTGGCATATGAAGAGAACGTCAAACAATTTATTACTCGTCATCGGTTAATCAGCAAGGGCGACAGAATTGCTGTCGGCATATCAGGAGGGCCAGATTCATTATCGATGCTTTCGTATTTGGAAAGCAGACGTAAAAAGTTAAATATCCAAGTATTCGCTCTTCATCTGGATCATATGTTCAGAGGAGAAGAGTCTTATGAGGAGCTAAAGTTTGTTGAGCAATTCTGCAAGGATAAAGACATTCCTTTTTATGCGGAAAGGATCAATATTGGACAGGAAATGAAAGAAACAGGTGGAGGATTACAGGAAGTATCACGCCGGGTACGCTACGAATTTTTTGAAAGGGGAATGAGAAAGTTTGCTGCTAACAAATTAGCGCTTGCCCATCACGGTGATGATCAGATAGAAACGGTTCTGATGCAGCTCGTGAAGGGAACTAGCAATCGCACAGGCATCCCTATTCGAAGAGCGCTAGGAGAAGGAGAAATTATTCGTCCACTTCTTTATGTGAATAAAGAAATGATTGAGGAATACTGCCTGCATTATCAACTTAACCCGCGCCGAGATCCGAGCAATGAAAAGCCTGTGTATACCCGCAATCGGTTTCGTCTTGAACTGCTTCCTTTTTTAAAGGAAGAAAATCGAAAAGTTCATGAGCATTTTCAAAGATTTAGTGAAGAGTTGAATGAAGACAACAGAATGTTGGAAGAATTAACAAAGGAGAAACTAAAGAATATATGGCAAAAGAATGACAGTAATTGCTCCTTGGAAATTGAGGGCTTTCTGATGATGCCTTTGCCTTTACAAAAAAGAGCGATTCATCTAATATTAAACTATCTTTATAAAGGAAAAAAGCCCTTCTCCTTCATACATATTCAACAGATTTTACAGCTTTTAAAGGAAGACAAATCCTCATGGAAATTGGACTTGCCGCATGGGCTGAAAGTCTGCCGGGAATATCAAGTGTGTGTCTTTGGATTTAACACTTCTGAAAAAAGGGAATATGTGTTTAAACTGACTTATGAAAACAAGGTTTCCTGGCCATATGGAGGTCAATTTATACTGACTGACAACATTCCCAAAGTAACGGGCGAATATGAGTATATGATTCTTGATGAGAAGGTCAAACTTCCACTTTATATCCGTACAAGGAAACAAGGCGACAAAATTCAGCCAAAGGGCATGAACGGTTCAAAAAAATTGAAAGACCTGTTTATTGATGAGAAAGTGGTCCTTGCAAGGCGCGATCAATGGCCAATTGTGACAGACAGCGAGGGGAAACTGCTCTGGGTGCCCGGATTAAAGAAGTCTAGGCATGAAAAAGCCGACTCCACTGGTAACCATTTAATATTAATTTATATACGCAATCACTTCTAGGAGGCTAACAAATTGCTAAATCAGGATATTGAGAAAGTACTCATTACCGAGGAAGAAATTCAAGAGAAAGTTAAGGAGCTCGGTCTTGAACTTACAGAAGAGTATAAAGACAAGTTTCCCCTCGTTATTGGAGTTTTAAAAGGAGCCATGCCTTTCATGTCTGATTTAATTAAGCGCATGGATACTTATTTAGAAATGGATTTCATGGATGTTTCCAGCTATGGCCGTTCGACAACTTCATCAGGGGAAGTCAAGATTGTTAAGGATTTGGATACATCAGTGGAAGGCAGGGACATACTCATTATTGAGGATATTATCGATAGCGGTTTAACGCTGAGCTATCTAGTGGAGCTTTTCCGATATAGAAAAGCAAAATCCATTAAGATTGTAACGCTTTTAGATAAGCCAACGGGCAGAAAGGCGAAAATTAAAGCCGACATGGTCGGGTTTAAAGTGCCTGATGAATTCGTTGTCGGTTATGGCCTTGACTTTGCAGAAAAATATCGGAACCTTCCTTACATCGGCGTTTTGAAACCAAAAATATATACAGAAGCGGATAACGATTAAGAAAGGTTGATCAGCATATATGAATAGGCCGATCCGCATGTCAAATAGTTGTAATGCCAAGATTTTCTATGATAGTATTGAATACAGTATTTTTACCGTGGGAGGAGGTAAGGGATGAGCCGGATTTTTCGTTATACCATATTTTATTTACTAGTTTTCCTTGTCATTATTGGGGTTGTCAGTTATTTCAATAACAATAATGAACCGAATAAGAATATAACGTACAATGAATTTGTTTCTTATCTGGAAAAAGATCAGGTGGAAACGTTCTCCATGCAGCCGGAGAGAGGGGTCTACGAGGTTCGTGGACAACTGAAGGGTGCGCAAGAAGGTGAATTTTTTCTTACTTACGTAATGAATAGTGAGAATATGCTGAACCGCATTGATGAAGCGGCAAAAGATTCTAAAGTAGAAATCTTACCTGCCAAAGAGACAAGCGGCTGGGTATCTTTCTTCACGACAATCATTCCTTTCTTAATTATTTTCCTTTTATTCTTCTTCTTATTGAACCAGGCACAGGGCGGCGGCAGCCGAGTGATGAATTTCGGAAAAAGCAAAGCCCGCTTGTACAATGATGAAAAGAAAAAAGTGCGCTTTAAGGATGTAGCGGGAGCCGACGAAGAAAAACAAGAGCTAGTAGAGGTTGTTGAATTCTTAAAGGACCCGCGCAAGTTCTCTGAGTTAGGTGCAAGAATTCCGAAGGGGGTTCTTTTAGTCGGACCTCCGGGAACCGGTAAAACATTGCTTGCGAGAGCGGCAGCAGGAGAAGCGGGCGTACCATTCTTCTCCATTAGTGGTTCTGACTTTGTGGAAATGTTTGTTGGGGTCGGGGCTTCTCGTGTACGCGATTTGTTTGAAAATGCAAAAAAGAATGCTCCATGTATCATCTTCATCGATGAGATTGACGCAGTGGGTCGTCAACGTGGTGCCGGTCTTGGCGGCGGACATGACGAACGTGAACAGACATTGAACCAGCTATTAGTTGAAATGGATGGATTTAGTGCCAATGAAGGAATCATTATTATTGCCGCAACAAACCGTCCTGACATTCTAGACCCTGCCTTATTGCGTCCAGGCCGTTTCGACCGTCAAATCACAGTTGATCGCCCGGATGTAAATGGCCGTGAAGCGGTACTCCGCGTTCATGCACGTAACAAGCCGCTTGATGATTCGATTGATTTAAAAGCGATTGCGATGAGAACGCCAGGCTTCTCTGGTGCCGATCTCGAAAACTTATTAAACGAAGCAGCGCTTGTAGCTGCACGCCGTAATAAAAAGAAAATTGATATGCGTGATATCGATGAAGCAACAGATCGAGTGATCGCTGGTCCTGCAAAGAAGAGCCGCGTTATTTCTCAGAAAGAGAGAAAAATTGTTGCTTTCCACGAAGCGGGACATACTGTGATCGGTCTTGTGCTTGATGAAGCCGACATGGTTCATAAGGTAACCATCGTTCCGCGTGGTCAAGCTGGCGGTTATGCCGTTATGCTACCAAGAGAGGATCGTTACTTTATGACGAAGCCAGAGCTTCTTGATAAAATCACCGGTTTGTTAGGTGGTCGTGTGTCTGAAGATCTCATCTTTGGTGAAGTATCAACTGGTGCACACAATGACTTCCAGCGTGCGACAGGCATTGCCCGCCGTATGGTGACGGAATTTGGAATGAGTGACAAACTAGGACCGCTTCAATTTGGTCAGAGTTCTGGTGGTCAGGTATTCCTTGGACGCGACTTTAATAATGAACAAAATTATTCAGATGCGATTGCATACGAGATTGATTTGGAAATCCAAAGAATTATCAAGGAATGCTATGAGCGTGCGAAGAATATCTTAACGGAAAATCGCGAGAAGCTGGAATTAATTGCGAATACTCTTCTTGAGGTAGAAACACTTGACGCCGCTCAAATTAAACATCTCGTTGATCATGGCACATTGCCAGAGCGCAAGTATGAAGCAGATGAAGGAACAGAAACGCTGAAGCTTTCTAAAGATGAACAAGTTGTTGTCAATGTACAGAAGAAGGAAGAGCCTTCTCAAACGGACAACACAGCGCCTGCTTCTGGTGAAAAGGAACAGCAGCCAATTGATCAGGAAGATGATCCAAAAGCATAATAGAAAACGCCGATGAAAATCGGCGTTTTTTTTGCTTTATAGGAAATGATAAATTGAAACTCCCTCTATTTTTCTGTTTGTCGTCCGGCTTATGTATCTTTTGTTAAATAAGAAAAAAGGATGCAGTCAGCAACAGACTTTTTTAAAAAAATCCTTTATTTTGGAATGCGTGACATAATGATGTTACCGCTTTTATGTGATATGATGAATGGCAGCAATAAAAGTTTAAATGAGTGTGGTGAGAGTCTTGATATTTGTGTTGGATGTAGGGAATACAAATACTGTGCTAGGCGTTTATGAAGAAGACGAGTTGAAATTTCACTGGCGGATCGAAACGAGCCGCAATAAAACGGAAGACGAGTACGGCATGGTCATTAAAAGCCTTTTTCAGCATGTCGGAATTACTTTCGATCAAATTGAAGGGATTATCATCTCTTCCGTAGTGCCGCCAATTATGTTTTCGTTGGAGCAAATGTGTCAAAAATACTTTAATATAAAGCCAATGATCGTCGGTCCTGGTATGAAAACCGGTTTAAATATTAAATATGAAAATCCGAGGGAAGTAGGGGCAGACCGGATTGTTAATGCGGTAGCTGCTATTCATGAATACGGCAGTCCTTTAATCATTGTAGATTTTGGAACAGCTACAACGTACTGTTATATTGATGAGGACGGGCATTACATGGGTGGTGCCATCGCTCCAGGCATTACGATTTCTACCGAGGCTCTTTATTCAAGAGCAGCCAAGCTGCCTCGTATAGAAATCATTAGACCCGACCATATTGTTGGGAAAAATACAGTTTCCGCTATGCAGGCTGGGATATTGTATGGATATGTAGGGCAAGTAGACGGTATTGTCAACCGGATGAAGGAGCAAAGCAAAAAACAGCCGACTGTAGTAGCAACTGGGGGGCTTGCTCCTTTGATTGGAGAAGAAGCGCAATCAATTGATATTATTGATCCGCTATTAACGCTTAAAGGGTTATGTCTGATTTATAAACGCAACCTTTAAGAAGAAAGGAGTTTTCCTGTGAAAGATTATTTAGTAAAAGCATTAGCATATGAGGGACAAGTTCGTGCGTATGCGGTGGATACAACGGAGACGATAAATGAAGCGCAAAGAAGGCACTACACGTGGCCGACTGCTTCTGCAGCGATGGGCCGGGCGATGACGGCTGGCGTTATGATGGGAGCTATGCTTAAAGGTGAAGAAAAAATTACAATTAAAATAGAGGGAGGCGGACCAATTGGAGCTATTCTGGTTGACGCCAACTCAAAAGGGAAAGTTCGAGGCTACGTTACCAATCCACAAACCCATTTTGATTTAAATGAACACGGCAAGCTAGATGTTCGTCGTGCTGTTGGTACAGAGGGAATGCTGACGGTTGTGAAAGATCTTGGGCTTCGCGAACACTTTACTGGTCAAACTCCAATTGTTTCTGGAGAGCTGGGAGAGGACTTTACCTACTACTTCGTGGCATCCGAACAAGTTCCGTCATCTGTAGGGGTTGGAGTATTGGTTAATCCGGATAACTCGATCTTAGCGGCTGGGGGTTTGTAATTCAAATTATGCCTGGAGCTGAGGAAGAGGTAATCTCTACGATTGAGGAAAAGATTTCGAGCATGACCCCGATTTCTAAATTGATCGAAAAGGGACTGTCTCCTGAAGAGATCCTTTATTATATTTTAGGAGAAGAAAATGTAAAAATCCTTGATCATATGCCAGTTGGCTTTGAGTGCACTTGCTCAAAAGAGCGGTTTGGCAATGCCATTATCAGCCTTGGAAAAGAGGAAATCCAGGAAATGATCGATGAGGATGGTCAAGCAGAAGCACAATGCCATTTCTGTAACGAAAAATATCTTTTCACAAAAGATGAGCTTGAGGAATTAAAAGCAGCAGCTTCTATTTAATTGAATCAAATTGAAAAAACCTGCTGACAAAAAAGTTTTGCAGGTTTTTTATAATTAACACGTATATTAAAAAGTAAAACGATTGACTTTTAATAAAAAGATTGGTAAATTCTATATAACCAATAAAAATACTTGGTATTGAGGTGGATAAAATGGTACGTGTAGCAAATTCAGTAGCTGAATTAGTCGGTCAAACTCCAATTGTTAAATTGAATAACGTAGTAAATGAAAACAGTGCAGATGTATATTTAAAGCTGGAATATATGAATCCTGGAAGCAGTGTAAAAGATCGGATTGCCCTTGCAATGATTACGGAGGCAGAGGAGAGCGGTAATCTTCAAGAAGGCGGAACAATCATTGAGCCAACGAGCGGTAACACTGGAATAGGATTGGCAATGATCGCAGCGGCAAAAGGGTATCGTGCTATCCTTGTTATGCCAGAAACTATGAGTATGGAGCGTCGCAATCTGCTTCGTGCTTATGGTGCTGAACTTGTATTAACGCCTGGCTCTGAAGGAATGAACGGAGCTATTCGCAAAGCAAAAGAACTGGCTGAAGAGAATGGCTACTTTATGCCTCAACAATTTGAAAATGAAGCAAATCCAGAGATTCACCGAAAAACAACAGGAAAAGAAATTGTTGAGCAAATGGATCAAGTGGATGCTTTCATTTCTGGTATCGGTACAGGTGGAACGATTACTGGAGCCGGTCAAGTGCTGAAAGAAAAGTTCCCTGAAGTAAAAGTGTATGCAGTAGAGCCAGCGGATTCTCCAGTTCTCTCTGGAGGAAAGCCGGGACCTCACAAAATACAAGGAATTGGAGCAGGCTTTGTTCCAAAAGTACTGGATACAGACGTATATGATGAAGTCATTAAAATTACAAATGATGAAGCCTTTGAAACGGCCCGAAAAGTAGCTCGTGAAGAAGGGATTTTAGGTGGAATATCATCTGGAGCAGCCGTAGCTGCCGCCTTGCAAGTAGCGGAAAAGCTTGGGAAAGGTAAGAAAGTGCTGGCAATCATTCCTAGTAACGGAGAACGCTATTTAAGTACCCCGTTGTATAACTTTGAAGAAAATTAATTAAATGAATTGAAAAGCAGACTGAGAAATCAGTCTGTTTTTATTTTTGTATCGTTTAGGCATGTTAAAATAAAAGAAGAGCAGAAAGATGAAAGGAGCAAAAAAATGAAAGTTTCCGCAGGACCATATGAATTAGATTTCACGAAAAAAACATACATTATGGGGATTTTAAATACAACGCCAGATTCATTTTCTGATGGCGGGCGTTATAACGAGATAGAGACAGCTGTTCAGCATGCAGAAGAGATGGTGAGTGAAGGAGCAGACATCATCGATATTGGTGGAGAGTCGACGCGGCCAGGGTATGCTGCTGTGTCAGCGGAGGAAGAGTTGAAGAGAGTGTTGCCAATTATCCAGGCCGTATCTGCTAGTGTGGACGTGCCGCTTTCGATTGATACATATAAAGCGGAAACGGCAAGACAATCGATAGAAGCTGGTGCTCATATTATTAATGATATTTGGGGAGCAAAAAGAGACCCCGAGATTGCGGTGGTAGCTGCTGAGAAAAATGTCCCAATCATTCTCACGCATAATCGAGACAACATGGATTATGGTTCCTTTATCCGAGATGTATTGCTTGATTTGTATGAAAGTATTGAGATTGCCATGAAAGCGGGCGTTCCCGAAGAAAAGATTATTCTTGATCCTGGGATTGGATTCGCCAAGGATATGGAACAGCATCTACTTATGCTGAGAAACATGGACAAAGTAGCTGCTCTTGGATTCCCGGTGTTGCTTGGTGCTTCGCGAAAAAGAATTGTCGGGCATGTACTCGATCTGCCAGTAGGGGAAAGAATGGAAGGAACAGGGGCTATTTGCTGTTACGGTATTGAAAGTGGCTGCCATATTCTTCGTATTCATGATGTAAAGCCGATCAGCCGAATGGCGAAAATGATGGACGCTTTAGTTGGAAAGGGAGGAGGAAATGGATAAAATTTATGTAACCGGTATGGAGTTTTATGGTTATCATGGTGTGTTCCCAGAAGAGAACAAACTTGGCCAACGCTTTCGAGTCGACGCTGTACTTGAGGTTTCCCTGCGAAAGGCAGGACAGTCGGATAACCTTGAGGATTCTGTAAATTACGGGGAAGTTTATCAAGTCTGCAAAGAGATTGTAGAGAACCGTACTTTTAAATTGGTAGAAGCAGTTGCTGAGCATATCTCCTTGGCTCTTTTAGAAAGTTTCCCTAAAGTGACTGCTTGCACGATAAAGGTTATTAAGCCTGATCCACCTATTCCAGGTCATTACAATCATGTAGCTGTTGAAATAATGAGGAGAAGAATAGAAAATGAATAATAGAGCTTTCTTATCATTAGGAACAAATATAGGGGACAGGTTGGCCAATCTGCAAATGGCAATTCATCTGCTACATTCACAGGATGTTATTACTATAGAGAAACTCTCTTCTATTTATGAAACAGAACCGGTTGGTTATACGGATCAGCCTGCTTTTTTAAATATGGTTATTCAAATAAGCACCTCTCTGTCTGCGGAAGAGCTGCTGGAATTATGTTTATCTGTTGAACAAAAACTTGGAAGGGTTAGGGAATTCAGATGGGGGCCGCGAATAATAGACCTTGACATTTTATTGTATAATCAAGACAATATTGAATCAGAGAAACTTATCGTTCCGCACCCAAGAATGCATGAACGCGCTTTTGTTCTCGTTCCTTTAATAGAGATAGATCCAACCATTTGTTTTCCAGGGAGTGATAGGCCTCTTGAAAAAGTACTTTCAAGTATGCAGGAAAGGGAAGGGGTGCGCCTATGGAAACCGAACAGTGGGGAAGAAGGATTCGGGCTTTCAGAAAGTTGAAGGGATTTACTCAAGAACGCCTTGCCCATCAGCTCGGCATATCTGTTTCTGTGCTTGGTGAAGTGGAAAGAGGCAGCCGCCCGCTAACTGATGAGCTGTTAAGGGAAATATCGAAAGCTTTGCATATATCAATTGATGAACTTTGTCCGCCGGAAAAGAAGTAGAAAGGTGATGAATATGTTAAAGATCGGAAACATCGAGATGAAAAACCCGGTGGTACTTGCTCCGATGGCAGGAATTTGTAATTCTGCTTTTCGTCTGACAGTAAAAGAATTTGGTGCCGGTCTTGTATGTGCTGAAATGGTCAGCGACAAAGGAATTGTTTTTCAGAATGAAAAAACAATGAATATGCTCTATATTGATGAGAGAGAAAAACCGCTTAGCCTGCAAATTTTTGGAGGTAAAAAAGAATCGCTCGTACAAGCTGCAAGCTTTGTCGACAAACATACAAATGCCGATATTATTGATATTAATATGGGTTGTCCAGTTCCTAAAATTACAAAGTGTGACGCGGGAGCTAAATGGCTGCTTGATCCGAACAAGATTTATGAAATGGTATCGGCTGTAGTGGATGCTGTTGATAAGCCGGTCACAGTAAAAATGCGTATGGGTTGGGATGAAGAGCATATTTATGCGGTGGAAAATGCCCGAGCTGTAGAGAGAGCAGGTGGACAGGCGATAGCCCTTCACGGCCGGACTCGTGTACAAATGTATGAAGGGACAGCGAACTGGGATATCATTAAAGAAGTAAAACAGTCAGTCAACATCCCGATCATTGGAAATGGAGATGTCCAAACTCCACAGGATGCTAAGCGGATGCTTGAAGAAACAGGTGTTGATGGAGTGATGATTGGTCGTGCTGCCCTAGGAAATCCATGGATGATTTATCGCACGGTAAAATATTTAGAAACAGGCGAATTAATTGAAGAACCTACAGCGCGTGAAAAAATCGATGTTTGTTTATTGCACCTTGACCGTCTTATTGCTTTGAAAAACGAGAACATTGCTGTACGTGAAATGCGAAAGCATGCTGCTTGGTATTTAAAGGGTATCCGTGGCAATGCTGGCGTACGTAAAGAAATTAACTACTGTGAGACGAGAGAGCAATTAGTTAGCTTGCTGTCTACTTTCGTTCAAGAGGTAGAAGAAAAAGAAGCGGCTGTCCAAGCCGGATAACTTGTAAGGGTGACCATAGGAATAGGAGTGAATGGAATGAGTGAGGAATTAAACGATCAGCTGCTGGTCAGAAGAGAAAAAATGCAGGCGTTAAGAGATAAAGGGCTCGATCCTTTTGGCAAACGCTTCGAACGCACACATACAGCTCAAGGCATTTTGGCTGCATATGAGGAGCTTTCCAAGGAAGAATTAGAAGAAAAAGAAATAGAAGTAAAAATTGCTGGACGTATTATGACAAAGCGTGGAAAAGGAAAAGCTGGGTTTGCCCATGTGCAAGATTTAACAGGACAGATTCAAATTTACGTGCGCAAAGACGCAGTCGGGGACGAAGCTTACGAATTATTTAATATGACAGATCTAGGTGACATTGTTGGCATTACTGGTACAATCTTTAAAACAAAAGTGGGAGAGCTTTCAATTAAAGTTAATCATTATGAGTTCTTAACGAAAGCTTTGCGTCCGCTTCCTGATAAGTTTCATGGGTTGAAAGACATTGAACAGCGTTACCGTCAGCGTTATTTGGATTTGATTACGAGTCCGGATAGTCAACAGACGTTTATTACACGCAGCCGTATTATTCAGTCGATGAGACGCTATTTGGATGACCATGGCTATTTAGAGGTAGAGACGCCGATGATGCATTCAATTGCGGGAGGAGCTTCTGCTCGTCCATTTATTACACATCACAATGCGCTTGATATGGAATTGTATATGCGTATTGCTATCGAACTTCATTTAAAACGCCTGATTGTAGGAGGCATGGAAAAAGTATATGAAATCGGTCGCGTATTCCGTAATGAAGGAGTTTCTACTCGCCACAATCCGGAATTTACGATGATTGAATTGTATGAAGCCTATGCAGACTATGAAGATATCATGCGCTTAACAGAAAACTTAATTGCTCATATTGCTCGTGAAGTGCATGGCACCACAACAATCGCGTATGGGGAATATGAAGTGAATTTAGAACCACAATGGCGTCGTTTACACATGGTTGATGCCGTTAAAGAATATACAGGTGTCGATTTCTGGCAAGAAATGACGGACGAACAAGCCCGTGCGCTGGCTAAAGAACATGGGATTGAATATAAAGAAACAATGCAATATGGGCATATTGTTAATGAGTTCTTTGAGCAAAAAGTAGAGGAAAAATTGATTCAACCTACTTTCATCTATGGTCACCCGGTTGAAATCTCTCCACTTGCTAAGAAAAACGATGAAGATCCACGCTTTACAGATCGTTTTGAATTATTTATCGTTGGTCGTGAACACGCGAATGCATTTACAGAGTTAAATGATCCAATTGATCAACGTGAACGCTTTGAGGCACAGCTGAAAGAGCGTGAGCAAGGAAATGACGAAGCGCATGAAATGGATGATGACTTTGTTGAGGCGTTGGAATATGGAATGCCGCCAACAGGAGGATTAGGTATTGGGATTGACCGTCTTGTGATGCTATTAACGAATTCCCCTTCAATTCGGGATGTGTTGCTTTTCCCATTGATGAGACACAAGGAATAATAATAAAGGGCCGCTCAAAGCGGCCCTTTATTATTATATGTAGAGCTTAGGGGATTAAAATAAACTATTTTAAAAAAATACTTGCATGGGAGAAAAGGAGATGGTATATTTATATTCGTTGTTAACAACGGTCACTTGTTGATTTAAAAATATTTTAAAAAAGTTGTTGACAACAAGGTTGATAAATGGTATATTTAAGAGGTCGCCAAAAATGACTGAAGCGAAATTGATCTTTGAAAACTGAACAAAATACATGCCAGTAAGTTAATTCTTATTTTTAAATTATGAGCAAGTCAAACATCTTTTTGGAGAGTTTGATCCTGGCTCAGGACGAACGCTGGCGGCGTGCCTAATACATGCAAGTCGAGCGGACTTGACGGAGCTTGCTCTGTTCAAGTTAGCGGCGGACGGGTGAGTAACACGTGGGTAACCTGCCTGTAAGACTGGGATAACTCCGGGAAACCGGGGCTAATACCGGATATTCTTTTTCTTCGCATGAAGAAGAATGGAAAGGCGGCTTTTAGCTGTCACTTACAGATGGACCCGCGGCGCATTAGCTAGTTGGTGAGGTAACGGCTCACCAAGGCGACGATGCGTAGCCGACCTGAGAGGGTGATCGGCCACACTGGGACTGAGACACGGCCCAGACTCCTACGGGAGGCAGCAGTAGGGAATCTTCCGCAATGGACGAAAGTCTGACGGAGCAACGCCGCGTGAGTGAAGAAGGTTTTCGGATCGTAAAGCTCTGTTGTCAGGGAAGAACAAGTACCAAAGTAACTGTTGGTACCTTGACGGTACCTGACCAGAAAGCCACGGCTAACTACGTGCCAGCAGCCGCGGTAATACGTAGGTGGCAAGCGTTGTCCGGAATTATTGGGCGTAAAGCGCGCGCAGGCGGCTTCTTAAGTCTGATGTGAAAGCCCACGGCTCAACCGTGGAGGGTCATTGGAAACTGGGAGGCTTGAGTGCAGAAGAGGAGAGCGGAATTCCACGTGTAGCGGTGAAATGCGTAGAGATGTGGAGGAACACCAGTGGCGAAGGCGGCTCTCTGGTCTGTAACTGACGCTGAGGCGCGAAAGCGTGGGGAGCGAACAGGATTAGATACCCTGGTAGTCCACGCCGTAAACGATGAGTGCTAAGTGTTGGAGGGTTTCCGCCCTTCAGTGCTGCAGCTAACGCATTAAGCACTCCGCCTGGGGAGTACGGCCGCAAGGCTGAAACTCAAAGGAATTGACGGGGGCCCGCACAAGCGGTGGAGCATGTGGTTTAATTCGAAGCAACGCGAAGAACCTTACCAGGTCTTGACATCCCGCTGACCGGTCTGGAGACAGATCTTTCCCTTCGGGGACAGCGGTGACAGGTGGTGCATGGTTGTCGTCAGCTCGTGTCGTGAGATGTTGGGTTAAGTCCCGCAACGAGCGCAACCCTTGATCTTAGTTGCCAGCATTCAGTTGGGCACTCTAAGGTGACTGCCGGTGACAAACCGGAGGAAGGTGGGGATGACGTCAAATCATCATGCCCCTTATGACCTGGGCTACACACGTGCTACAAT
>NZ_NQYC01000001.1:2770000-2772500 GCF_003600835.1 Bacillus sp. PK3_68
CACCAAGGCGACGATGCGTAGCCGACCTGAGAGGGTGATCGGCCACACTGGGACTGAGACACGGCCCAGACTCCTACGGGAGGCAGCAGTAGGGAATCTTCCGCAATGGACGAAAGTCTGACGGAGCAACGCCGCGTGAGTGAAGAAGGTTTTCGGATCGTAAAGCTCTGTTGTCAGGGAAGAACAAGTACCAAAGTAACTGTTGGTACCTTGACGGTACCTGACCAGAAAGCCACGGCTAACTACGTGCCAGCAGCCGCGGTAATACGTAGGTGGCAAGCGTTGTCCGGAATTATTGGGCGTAAAGCGCGCGCAGGCGGCTTCTTAAGTCTGATGTGAAAGCCCACGGCTCAACCGTGGAGGGTCATTGGAAACTGGGAGGCTTGAGTGCAGAAGAGGAGAGCGGAATTCCACGTGTAGCGGTGAAATGCGTAGAGATGTGGAGGAACACCAGTGGCGAAGGCGGCTCTCTGGTCTGTAACTGACGCTGAGGCGCGAAAGCGTGGGGAGCGAACAGGATTAGATACCCTGGTAGTCCACGCCGTAAACGATGAGTGCTAAGTGTTGGAGGGTTTCCGCCCTTCAGTGCTGCAGCTAACGCATTAAGCACTCCGCCTGGGGAGTACGGCCGCAAGGCTGAAACTCAAAGGAATTGACGGGGGCCCGCACAAGCGGTGGAGCATGTGGTTTAATTCGAAGCAACGCGAAGAACCTTACCAGGTCTTGACATCCCGCTGACCGGTCTGGAGACAGACCTTTCCCTTCGGGGACAGCGGTGACAGGTGGTGCATGGTTGTCGTCAGCTCGTGTCGTGAGATGTTGGGTTAAGTCCCGCAACGAGCGCAACCCTTGATCTTAGTTGCCAGCATTCAGTTGGGCACTCTAAGGTGACTGCCGGTGACAAACCGGAGGAAGGTGGGGATGACGTCAAATCATCATGCCCCTTATGACCTGGGCTACACACGTGCTACAATGGATGGTACAAAGGGCTGCAAGACCGCAAGGTTTAGCCAATCCCATAAAACCATTCTCAGTTCGGATTGCAGGCTGCAACTCGCCTGCATGAAGCCGGAATCGCTAGTAATCGCGGATCAGCATGCCGCGGTGAATACGTTCCCGGGCCTTGTACACACCGCCCGTCACACCACGAGAGTTTGCAACACCCGAAGTCGGTGGGGTAACCCTTACGGGAGCCAGCCGCCTAAGGTGGGGCAGATGATTGGGGTGAAGTCGTAACAAGGTAGCCGTATCGGAAGGTGCGGCTGGATCACCTCCTTTCTAAGGAACTTGTGAACCGTGTCAGGCTTTTAGCCGCACGTAGTAGCAACAGAGAACGCTGTTCTCACAAACGAATTAACGGCACTGTTTTTTGTTCAGTTTTGAAGGATGAATTCCTTCTATATAGGTAAGACCACTTGTTCTTTGAAAACTGGATAATATCGTATAAAAGTAACCAAGCAATAACCGAGTAATCGCCATTTTAGGTTAAGTTAGAAAGGGCGCACGGTGGATGCCTTGGCACTAGGAGCCGAAGAAGGACGGGACTAACTCCGATATGCTCCGGGGAGCTGTAAGTAAGCGTTAATCCGGAGATTTCCGAATGGGGAAACCCACTGTTCGTAATGGAACAGTATCCCTACCTGAATCCATAGGGTAGGAGAAGGCACACCCGGGGAACTGAAACATCTAAGTACCTGGAGGAAGAGAAAGCAAACGCGATTCCCTGAGTAGCGGCGAGCGAAACGGGAACAGCCCAAACCAGAAGGCTTGCCTTCTGGGGTTGTAGGACACTCTATACGGAGTTACAAAAGAACGGTGTAGGCGAAGAGGTCTGGAAAGGCCCATCAGAGAAGGTAACAATCCTGTAGCCGAAACATCGCTCTCTCCAGAGTGGATCCTGAGTACGGCGGAACACGTGAAATTCCGTCGGAATCCGGGAGGACCATCTCCCAAGGCTAAATACTCCCTAGTGACCGATAGTGAACCAGTACCGTGAGGGAAAGGTGAAAAGCACCCCGGAAGGGGAGTGAAAGAGAACCTGAAACCGTGTGCCTACAAGTAGTCAGAGCCCGTTAATGGGTGATGGCGTGCCTTTTGTAGAATGAACCGGCGAGTTGCGATTTCATGCGAGGTTAAGCCGTAAAGGCGGAGCCGCAGCGAAAGCGAGTCTGAATAGGGCGCATGAGTATGAGGTCGCAGACCCGAAACCAGGTGATCTACCCATGTCCAGGGTGAAGGTAAGGTAACACTTACTGGAGGCCCGAACCCACGCACGTTGAAAAGTGCGGGGATGAGGTGTGGGTAGCGGTGAAATTCCAATCGAACCTGGAGATAGCTGGTTCTCTCCGAAATAGCTTTAGGGCTAGCCTCAAGGGAAGAGTCTTGGAGGTAGAGCACTGTTTGGACTAGGGGCCCCCTCGGGTTACCGAATTCAGACAAACTCCGAATGCCAAAGACTTATCCTTGGGAGTCAGACTGCGAGTGATAAGATCCGTAGTCA
>NZ_NQYC01000001.1:3075000-3197500 GCF_003600835.1 Bacillus sp. PK3_68
GTGGAAGTAACATTTCTGGCTCTTAATTATTTCTTTTTCTGAGAAGGGAGTGAATCGAACATCCTTGTTATCTAGAATCTGTTGATCCCTTCTTGCTGTATACTTAAAATAAGGTTGACAAGCAATCTAATTTTACAGCTTCACGTATACAGATAAGAAAGAAGGGGCATATGTTGACAGTAGAGACTAAGTTTTACCGTGATACATGGGCAGAGATCAATCTTGATTATATTTCGCACAATGTGAGGGAGACACTGAAGCTGCTTCCTGAACATACAAAGCTGTTTGCTGTAGTGAAGGCCAATGCTTATGGGCATGGAGATATACAAATAGCAAAAACGGCTGTAGAGGCAGGAGCTCAAGGGCTCGCTGTCGCTTTCTTTGATGAGGCGCTTTCTGTAAAGGAAGCTGGCTTACCTGTGCCGCTGCTCGTATTGGGGGCGAGTAGTCCGCATACAGCAAAAATAGCGGCCGAGCAGCAAATCTCATTAACTGTCTTTCAGAAGCAATGGTTGGAAAAAGCTGAGAAGCATCTTGAGGATGGTCAGGTACTTCGCGTGCATATTAAGTGTGACACAGGAATGGGGCGGCTCGGAGTAAAGACAGCAGCAGAACTCAATGAACTTGCTGCGTTTATCGAGCGTTCACCTAAGTTCTTTCTGGAGGGAGTGTTCACTCACTTTGCCACGGCGGATGACTTGCACACAGATTACTTTGAAGAGCAGTACCAGACTTTTACAAAGATGATTGCTGCGCTTGAAATTAAACCGGCCTTCATCCATTGTGCCAACAGTGCAACGACGCTGCGTTTTCAAAAAGCTTATTTTAATGCCGTTCGTCTTGGTATCTCGATGTACGGTCTTTCACCATCTGAGGACATGAAAACAGAGCTGCCGTTTCCATTAAAGCAGGCTTTCTCTCTTCATACGAGAATCGTTCATATAAAAAAGCTGAACAAAGGTGAAAAAATAAGCTATGGAGCCACGTATGCAACGCAGCAGGAGGAATGGATTGCCACGTTGCCGATCGGCTATGCTGACGGTTGGCTGCGCAAGCTTCAGGGACAAGCTGTGCTTGTCGGTGGGAAAAAAGCGCCGATTGTCGGCAGAGTGTGTATGGATCAATGCATGATCCGTCTGCCCGAAGAAATGCCCATAGGAACAAAAGTAACACTGATCGGCAAGCAAGGCGAGGAAGAAATTACCATGGATGATATTGCCCGGAAGATGGAGACAATTAATTATGAGGTTCCCTGTATTGTTACCGCACGCGTACCGAGAGTTTATAAGCAAAACGGAGAAATTGTCGAGATTGTAAACCCCCTGATTAAATAAAAATTCAAGTTTATGTTTATCGGCATTTTCCGTCAAGCTTTTAGTGGATTTGCGCTTTTTTTCTCTGTTATTTTAAGATAATAGCTGGGAAATTTGAATTCGCCTTCCCTTGTAAAAGAAAAGATGATATGATGAAAAGGACAGTTAACGAGACGGTGTAGTGATTGGTGGAGGTGTAGTTCGTGTCTGAATCAAGCGCAACAACAGAAGTGTTAATTCGTTTGCCACAACAATTTGTTAAAGAACTAGACGGGTATGCTGAACTTGAGAAGGTTAACCGCAATGAATTTATCTACAGAGCAACAAAAATGTATCTTCGGGAAAGAAAAAAACGTCAGATTAGAGAATCTATGCGGCGCGGGTACATGGAAATGGCTAAGATCAACTTAGCTATCGCCTCGGAGGCCATGCAAGCTGAGTATGAGGCCGGAAATACTGTAGAACGTTTAGTAAGTGGAGGATAATCCGTGTGATAGTTAAGCGTGGTGACGTATATTTTGCAGACCTGTCCCCTGTTGTCGGATCAGAGCAAGGCGGCGTGCGGCCTGTGCTAGTAGTTCAAAACGACATCGGGAATCGGTTCAGTCCCACTATTATTGTTGCTGCTATAACAGCGCAAATTCAAAAAGCTAAGTTGCCTACACATGTTGAAATTGATGCAAAGCGTTATGGCTTTGAACGTGATTCCGTTATCTTACTTGAGCAAATCCGGACGATCGACAAACAGCGTTTAACGGATAAAATCACTCAACTTGATGAGGAAATGATGGAAAAAGTGGACGAAGCCTTGCAGATCAGCTTAGGTCTTATTCAGTTTTAAATAGACGCCCGCTAGGTTATACTAGCCGGGCGTCTTATTTTTTTAGATGATATTTTGCCGGCAGGCAGTACTCTCGCTTTTTAATTGACGAAATAAACATTATAATGTTTAGTAGTGACGATAAATATCGGCGGATACAAAAAAAGGAAATGGAAATCGGTTTAGTTTTATGTTCGAAATTGTTAAAATTGAGAAAGTGGATTTGGGGATAATAAGCGGACGGGGCTGTCTGGAAAGTAAAGAGTCAGCTGCCTTCGGTTTCCTTGGATGAAAATCTCTATGTGTTATAGAGAGGGAAGGAGCCGGGCGTTTATGGGACAGTCTCTACATAGAGCAGATGCGTAGTCATCGAAAAAGAAGAATTGGAGTTGTCTTAATGCGTAAATTAATTTTTAACTATGTGCAAACCCATAAGAGTCAAATATTGAGCGAATGGATTAGCAAAATGAAACAAGACGCAGATGAGCGTGCTGTTCAAACGATGTCTGATCAAATGTTTACACAAACAAGCAGTGAGTTTATCGAGTTGCTTATTTCCAATTTTACTGAAACGGAAGAAGAATTTCAGTCAAAAGTTACTGGATTTGCGGAGAAGATTGTCAGACTAGGATGGCCCCTTACTGTTATTACACTTGGGCTGCATACATTTAGCCACATTATATCCGAGGGAATGACAAAGGAAGAATTGGTTGGACAGCATAATTATATCGAATTTTCTTTTGAATTTGAGCGCTGGATGTTCCCTTTATATAACACGATTATTGATACTTATGCTGATACGTGGGAACGCACGGTTTCTTTGCAAAAGATTGCCCTTCAGGAATTATCCGCCCCTCTTATCCCGGTTTTTGAGAAAATATCAGTTATGCCTCTTGTAGGAACGATTGATACAGAAAGAGCTAAACTTATTATGGAAAACTTGCTTGATGGGGTAGTTAACCATCGTTCGGAAGTTGTTCTTATTGATATTACGGGGGTTCCGGTTGTGGACACGATGGTGGCACATCATATCATCCAGGCGGCGGATGCTGTCCGGCTTGTTGGTGCTAAATGTATGATTGTGGGCATCCGTCCGGAAATCGCTCAAACGATCGTCACTCTAGGTATTAATCTGGATCAGGTTATTACTACAAGTACCTTGAAAAAAGGGATTGAAGAAGCTCTTGAGATGACGGAAAGAAAAATCATTGAAGTGGAGGAAGAACGATGAGAATACCAATTTTAAAACTTCATGATTGTCTGCTAATTTCAATTCAATGGGAACTGGACGATCAGACTGCCCTGCAGTTCCAAGAGGATTTGCTGCACAAAATTCATGAAACGAGCGCCCGGGGAGTGGTGATTGATTTAACTTCTATTGATTTTATCGATTCCTTCATCGCTAAAGTGCTCGGAGATGTAATCAGCATGTCGAAGCTTATGGGAGCGAAAGTTGTGATCACAGGAATTCAGCCAGCCGTTGCTATTACCTTGATCGAATTGGGTATACGTCTTGAAGATGTCTTGACAGCTCTTGATTTAGAAAAAGGTTTGGAGAAACTTCAACGGGAACTGGAGGACTAATCTATGGATTCTTGCGTCAAGATTACAAATGAATGGGACATCGTAGCTGCAAGGCAGCTTGGCAGGAATGTGGCCAAAGATCTAGGATTTGGCACGGTCGACCAGGCCCGTATCACGACAGCTATCAGTGAGCTGGCGCGTAATATTTACCTTTATGCCGGTCAGGGCCAGGTATGCATAGAAAAGACAGAGGCTGCCGGAAAAACCGGGTTAATCATTATTTCAGAAGATCAGGGACCTGGTATCCAAGATCTTCGTAAAGCAATGGAAGACGGTTTCTCCACCTCTGGAGGACTTGGAGCCGGTTTGCCTGGGGTGAAACGCCTTGTAGATGAGTTTACAATTGACTCTACTCCAGGAGAGGGGACTCTCATTAAGGCAATCAAGTGGCTCCGATAAGGAGGGCAAGTATGGAATTTAGGGAAGCAATGCAAGAAAAATATAAAGAAATTCTTGAGAGCTATATGAGGGATCAAAACGAGCAAGCTTTGTACCTTAGTCAAAAGTTCAGTAGAAAATCCATTGAACATAAAGTCTCTCCCGAAGAAATTATCAGTCTCCATAGAACTGCTTTGTTGGAACTCGGAATAGAAACTTCCGAGGCGATGCTCCCCTCTTTCGACATCTTGCTTGAAGTGATGATGGCGTATGGTCTTGCTTATCGTGAGCATCAAAATTTGCGGACGATTCAGCAGGAATTAAAAAGTGAGATTGAAGTGGCGGCTAATATGCAGCAAACACTTCTAGGGACGCAGGTTCCGAATGTGGATTGCCTTGACATAGGAGCTATTAGCGTGCCGGCGAGACAAATGAGCGGGGATTATTATCATTTTGTTCAGGATGAGCAGGGAGCTGTCAGTGTGGCCATTGCGGATGTAATTGGAAAAGGAATTCCGGCGGCACTGTGCATGTCAATGATCAAATATTCCATGGATAGTTTACCAGAGGGACGGCATGAACCGAGCCGCGTGCTGGAAAGCCTAAATAGAGTGGTAGAACAAAATGTAGACCCGACGATGTTTATTACCATGTTCTATGGGATGTATAATACAATGAATCATACATTCTATTATTCTTCCGCAGGTCATGAACCGGGCTTTTTCTACAATCATGAAACAAAAGAATTTGAAGAGTTGTATGCAAAAGGGCTCTTGCTTGGTGTAGATAAGAAAACAAAATACCGCCAGTTTGAGAAAAAAGTTGAAGTAGGGGATATTATTCTGCTTATGTCTGACGGCGTAACAGAATGCCGAACCGAAGAAGGCTTTATAGAAGTAGATACGTTAATGGGATACATTAAAAAATATATTCACCTGGAAGCCCAAGAGATTGCAGATAAGGTATATAAAGAACTTGAGTTTTTACAAGACTTCCAGCTGCGGGATGACTTCACTTTAATTATTTTAAAGAGAATAAAGTAAGAAAAGGTTTATCTCTCTTTCAGCTGGGTATACTTTAAAAACAGTGGAGTAATAAAGAAGAGGTGGGTTTAAAATGAATATTACAATTGACGTAAAAGAAACAGAACAGCAAATCACAGTGAGAATCACTGGAGAAATTGATGCATATACAGCACCTAAGCTTCGTGAGACTGTTTTTCCATATACCGAGAAAGAAAAGGCGAACATAGTAATTGATTTGTCTGAAGTATCTTATATGGACAGTACAGGTCTAGGTGTATTCGTTGGGCTTTTTAAAAGTTTAAATGCTAATGGAGGCACTCTGCAGTTGATTGGTTTATCAGAACGCTTGAGAAGATTGTTTGATATCACCGGCCTTGCAGATATTATGAATATTAATTCTGAAGTAGAAGGTGGCGTTTGATGATGGAAGCGTTTGATTACATCGAGATGAAAATCCCGGCCAAGCCGGAATTTGTGGGCGTTATCAGGTTGACGCTTTCAGGAATTGCGAGCAGAATGGGATTTACATATGATGCGATTGAGGATTTGAAAATAGCTACTAGCGAAGCAATCACCAACGCTGTCCAGCATGCTTACAACGGCGATGAAGAAGGTGAAGTGGTGGTTGGCTTTGCTCTTTATCAGAAACATTTAGAAGTGATGGTATCTGATAACGGAAAAAGCTTTGATTTCCGCGAAACAAAGAAAGCATTAGGCCCTTACAAGGAGAATTCTGTGGAATTTCTGCGTGAAGGAGGCTTAGGTCTATTTCTCATCGAAACATTAATGGACGAAGTAAAGGTTCATCAAAAGGAAGGGGTTACTTTGTTCATGACGAAGTACCTCGAAGGAGAGCAGGTGGAGAGGGATGCGGAAACCATCTCAACCTAACCAGGATACAAAACAGCAAGTTGTTGAGTGGATCAAAGCTTATCAGAACGACAGTGATAATGAAGCACAAGAACATCTCGTAAAACATTACCAAGGATTAGTTGAATCCATTGCCCGTAAATATTCAAAAGGCAAATCTTATCATGAAGATATTGCTCAAGTCGGAATGATGGGCCTTTTAGGGGCAATTAGACGATATGATGATGCTTATGGTAAGAGTTTTGAAGCCTTTGCTATTCCGACAATCGTTGGAGAGATTAAGAGGTTTTTGCGGGATAAGACGTGGAGTGTTCATGTTCCAAGGCGGATTAAGGAACTGGGGCCAAAAATTAAATCCACAGTGGAGGAGCTAACCTCTAGCTTACAGCGTTCTCCAAAGGTAGATGAGATTGCGCGTTATCTTGATATTTCTGAAGAGGAAGTTTTGGAAGCGATGGAGATGGGCAAGAGTTATCAAGCTTTATCTGTTGACCACTCAATTGAAGCAGATTCCGATGGCAGCACAGTGACACTTCTAGATATCGTCGGGAATAGAGAGCAAGGTTATGAGAGGGTAGACCAGCGACTTGTACTTGAGAAGGTGCTTCACGTATTGTCCGACCGTGAACGTCAAATTATCCAGTATACTTATTTAGAAAATATGAGTCAGAAGGATGCGGGAGATAAGCTAAACATTTCTCAAATGCATGTATCGCGCCTGCAAAGAAGAGCAATCAAGAAGCTGAAAGAAGCAATTGATGCTGAATCAATGACATCGGAGCGGTTGACTTAATGAATTGTTTTCAAAATGAACAGCTAGAGATCTGTGCTAATAAAGCCGCAAAAGGCGGCCAGCCATTTTGCGGTGACAGTTACTATATTCACACAACAGATGACTATTTAATCTGTGTGTTGGCAGATGGACTGGGCAGTGGGGAGTTTGCTTTTCATTCTTCATCGGCTGTAACAAAAATAGTAGAAGAGAACCATCATGAGTCGGTTGATCTTCTAATGAGTTTAAGCAATAATGTTCTTTATCAAAAAGAGGAGCAGCCGTTGCTATTTTAAAAGTTTATTTTAATACCCGTGAATTTGAATATAGTTGCGTTGGCAATATTCGGTTTTATTTATATACTGACAAGGAAAAATTAACTTACCCACTGCCGGTAACCGGTTATTTATCGGGCCGGCCTCAAAAATATCGGACACAACGCTTTACCTATGAGGCGAATTGCAAATTTCTTTTGCATTCAGACGGGATTAACGTTCTTAATGTCAAAGGACTAATGAGAAACCGTTCTATTCAACAAATCGCCTCTCTACTGGAGGAAGAAACAACCAAATCTGGCGATGACTCTACTTATATTATCGGAAGCCTGCTTTAATAAGCGCGGGCTTTTTTTCTTGTGATAAAATGAAAGATAGGAGAAGGAGGGGATTGGGCATGCCCGTTGAAGCTATAATTGACAAAGAAAGCTTGATTAAACAAACAGCTCAGGATGAGAAATTAGAGGTAAAGAAAGTACGCGCAGTCATTGGGCTGATTGAGGAAGGAAATACCGTGCCTTTTATTGCCCGCTATCGGAAGGAAATGACTGGTGCGCTTAATGAAGTGGAGATTCAATCGCTTATCAATCGGTGGACCTACTTGCAAAACTTATCAACGCGCAAAGAAGAAGTCATTCGGCTAGTTGAAGAGCAGGGGAAACTAACGGAGGAATTACGATCTGCTATTTTACAGGCAGAGAAAATTCAGGCTGTAGAAGATCTTTATCGTCCTTTCAAGCAAAAACGCCGGACAAAAGCAGCTATTGCCAAAGAAAAAGGATTGCTGCCGTTAGCAGAGTGGCTCTTGGAGATGCCTGATTCTTCAGTAACAGCCCAGGCGGAAACATACATATCAAACGAAACAGGCGTCTCTTCTGCGGAGGAAGCAATTGAAGGTGCGCTGCATATTATTGCTGAGCAGGCGGCGGATGAAGCAGCGATTCGTCAGTGGATTCGCAGTGAAACTTTCAAAAATGGGAGCATCCATACAACTGTTAAAAATGGGGGTTAGACGAAAAGAATATATATGAAATGTATTATGATTACGAAGAACCTGTTGTGAAAATTGTTCCGCACCGCATATTAGCCCTGAATAGAGGGGAAAAAGAAGATGTTCTAAAAGTAAACATCCACACAGATCCAGAAAAAATCGTGCGTTACATAAGCAAGAAATATAAGGTGGATGACAAAGTCGAAGCTGGAGCATATGTACAACAAGCCCTTCAAGATGCATACAAGCGGCTCATCCAGCCATCCGTTGAACGGGAAGTACGCAATGAACTAACTGAAAAGGCGGAGGATCAGGCAATTCATATTTTCTCCGAAAACTTAAGGAAATTACTTTTGCAGGCTCCTTTAAAGGGAAAAGTAGTTTTAGGCGTCGATCCTGCTTACCGAACAGGCTGTAAGCTTGCAGTGGTAGATGAAACAGGTAAGGTATTATATATAGGTGTTATTTATCCGCACCCGCCGAAATCTAAAAGAGCCGAGGCAGAAGAGCTTGTCCAAAAGCTTCTAAAGGAATATGGAGTGGAAATTATCGCAATTGGTAACGGAACCGCTTCGCGAGAGACAGAGCAATTTATAGCTGATGTCATTAAGAAAAGTGAACGTCAAACGGCTTATATTATTGTGAACGAAGCAGGGGCAAGTGTATATTCTGCTTCCGAAACAGCACGTGAGGAATTTCCGGATTTTCAGGTCGAAGAAAGAAGTGCTGTGTCAATAGCGCGGCGGTTGCAAGATCCTTTAGCTGAATTAGTAAAGATTGATCCAAAATCAGTTGGTGTAGGCCAATATCAGCATGATGTTTCTCAAAAAAAGCTAAATGAGTCGCTCACATTTGTAGTAGAAACAGCAGTTAACCAAGTAGGAGTGAATTTGAATACAGCCTCTTCCTCATTATTGCAGTATGTAGCCGGCTTGAATAAAACTGTAGCTAATAATATTGTTAAATTTAGAGAAGATAACGGTAAATTTAATAATCGCTCTCAAGTCAAAAAAGTTCCTCGGCTTGGTGCGAAAACTTTCGAGCAATGTATAGGGTTTTTAAGAATTATGGATGGGCAGGAACCGTTGGATAAAACAGCGATCCACCCTGAAAGTTATTCGGAAGTGAAAAAACTGCTTCAAAGTATTGGCTATACCACAAAAGATGTAGGATCCAAAGAGCTCAAAGATACATTGGATAAAGTTTCTGTTGAGCAGGCTGCAGAAGAGTTAGGCATTGGGGTCCTAACAATGCAGGACATCAAGGATGCCCTTCAAAGACCGGGACGTGACCCTCGCGATGAACTGCCGACTCCGCTGTTAAAAACAGGAGTAATGAAATTGGAGGATTTAAAGCCTGGTATGGAAATGCAAGGGACTGTCAGAAATGTGGTAGACTTCGGTGCGTTCGTTGATATTGGAGTAAAAGAAGATGGTCTTGTTCATATTTCCAAAATGAAAAAAGGGTTCGTTAAGCATCCTCTCGATGTGACAGCTGTAGGTGATATTGTAACTGTCTGGATTGAACAGGTGGATGAGAAAAAAGGGAGAGTCTCTTTAACAATGATTCCTTCAGAAAAATAATTGAAGAAGAAAAGGAGCGGCCGGCTAATGAATGATCAGGAACTTCAGTTGCTTACAGAAAAGATATCAACAGAGTTATTTGGCCGTCCGTTTCTTCATAAAGCAACATTTAATTCAAGATTAAGAACTACTGGTGGCCGCTATATGATGCGGTCCCATAATATTGAAGTGAATAAAAAGTATTTGGAGGCCTATGGGCGGGAAGAAGTGGAAGGTATTATCAAGCATGAGCTATGTCACTATCACCTGCATTTAGAAGGAAAAGGACATAAACATCGTGATCGGGATTTTAAGCAGCTGCTAGAAAAGGTGCAAGGGCCTAGGTATTGTACTCCGTTGGAGAAAACAAAGCCCAAACAGCTAAGGCGTTTGTTGGTTTATGAATGCACTAATTGCTACCTTGCGTACCATCGTAGAAGAAAGATCGATACAGCCCGTTATGTATGTGGAAAATGTAAAGGAACGATTAAGTTCAAAGAAGAGAGAGCAGTAGACTAAAGAGAATGGTTGAATTTGGTGAATGAGGAAAAGGAACGGGGAGTTTTTAATTTTATTGGACAAAGTTGTTGACTCATGTACTCTACTTTAATATAATACAAATTGTCGATAAAATGAATTTTATATTCCGCAGTAGCTCAGTGGTAGAGCAATCGGCTGTTAACCGATCGGTCGCAAGTTCGAATCTTGCCTGCGGAGCCATTTTGGGGAAGTACTCAAGAGGCTGAAGAGGCGCCCCTGCTAAGGGTGTAGGTCGCGTAAGCGGCGCGAGGGTTCAAATCCCTCCTTCTCCGCCATTATTTTAATAAGCATTGTGGCCCCTTGGTCAAGCGGTTAAGACACCGCCCTTTCACGGCGGTAACACGGGTTCGAATCCCGTAGGGGTCACCATTTTCTTATTGTTAACAATGGGCTATAGCCAAGCGGTAAGGCAACGGACTTTGACTCCGTCATGCGCTGGTTCGAATCCAGCTAGCCCAGTCACCATGAGCCATTAGCTCAGTCGGTAGAGCATCTGACTTTTAATCAGAGGGTCGAAGGTTCGAGTCCTTCATGGCTCACTATTTGCGGGTGTGGCGGAACTGGCAGACGCGCTAGAATCAGGCTCTAGTGTCCGCAAGGACGTGGGGGTTCGACTCCCTTCATCCGCATTGATGTGAGGGCGGCTTGCGTGAGGCAGGCTGTTTTTTTATTAGTGAGTTTGTTCGAAGAACGGCAGTTGATCAGGAGTCTAGTAAGTAGATTTATTTCTTTAAAAAATAGTTGACTAATTAACATTATTGCTTTAATATATTTCTAGTGACGTTAAATCAAAGAAAAGTACCGATCGAAATGAACAAACGTCTTTTATTTTGAAGATAAAAATTGTTTCAAAAAGTACTTGATTTGACAAAGGGTATATGATATAATTAAGTTCTGTTGTTAAAAAAACATGCGGTCGTGGCGGAATGGCAGACGCGCTAGGTTGAGGGCCTAGTGGGGGCGACCCCGTGGAGGTTCAAGTCCTCTCGACCGCACCATAAAATGCGCCCGTAGCTCAATTGGATAGAGCGTTTGACTACGGATCAAAAGGTTAGGGGTTCGACTCCTCTCGGGCGCGCCATTTATAAGTTTAACGGGAAGTAGCTCAGCTTGGTAGAGCACTTGGTTTGGGACCAAGGGGTCGCAGGTTCGAATCCTGTCTTCCCGACCAGGTAAGTATATATGCGGGTGTAGTTTAATGGTAAAACCTCAGCCTTCCAAGCTGATGTCGTGGGTTCGATTCCCATCACCCGCTCCAAAATTGATCTTTGAAAACTGAACAAAATACATGCCAGTAAGTTAATTCTTATTTTTAAATTATGAGCAAGTCAAACAATCTTTTTGGAGAGTTTGATCCTGGCTCAGGACGAACGCTGGCGGCGTGCCTAATACATGCAAGTCGAGCGGACTTGACGGAGCTTGCTCTGTTCAAGTTAGCGGCGGACGGGTGAGTAACACGTGGGTAACCTGCCTGTAAGACTGGGATAACTCCGGGAAACCGGGGCTAATACCGGATATTCTTTTTCTTCGCATGAAGAAGAATGGAAAGGCGGCTTTTAGCTGTCACTTACAGATGGACCCGCGGCGCATTAGCTAGTTGGTGAGGTAACGGCTCACCAAGGCAACGATGCGTAGCCGACCTGAGAGGGTGATCGGCCACACTGGGACTGAGACACGGCCCAGACTCCTACGGGAGGCAGCAGTAGGGAATCTTCCGCAATGGACGAAAGTCTGACGGAGCAACGCCGCGTGAGTGAAGAAGGTTTTCGGATCGTAAAGCTCTGTTGTCAGGGAAGAACAAGTACCAAAGTAACTGTTGGTACCTTGACGGTACCTGACCAGAAAGCCACGGCTAACTACGTGCCAGCAGCCGCGGTAATACGTAGGTGGCAAGCGTTGTCCGGAATTATTGGGCGTAAAGCGCGCGCAGGCGGCTTCTTAAGTCTGATGTGAAAGCCCACGGCTCAACCGTGGAGGGTCATTGGAAACTGGGAGGCTTGAGTGCAGAAGAGGAGAGCGGAATTCCACGTGTAGCGGTGAAATGCGTAGAGATGTGGAGGAACACCAGTGGCGAAGGCGGCTCTCTGGTCTGTAACTGACGCTGAGGCGCGAAAGCGTGGGGAGCGAACAGGATTAGATACCCTGGTAGTCCACGCCGTAAACGATGAGTGCTAAGTGTTGGAGGGTTTCCGCCCTTCAGTGCTGCAGCTAACGCATTAAGCACTCCGCCTGGGGAGTACGGCCGCAAGGCTGAAACTCAAAGGAATTGACGGGGGCCCGCACAAGCGGTGGAGCATGTGGTTTAATTCGAAGCAACGCGAAGAACCTTACCAGGTCTTGACATCCCGCTGACCGGTCTGGAGACAGACCTTTCCCTTCGGGGACAGCGGTGACAGGTGGTGCATGGTTGTCGTCAGCTCGTGTCGTGAGATGTTGGGTTAAGTCCCGCAACGAGCGCAACCCTTGATCTTAGTTGCCAGCATTCAGTTGGGCACTCTAAGGTGACTGCCGGTGACAAACCGGAGGAAGGTGGGGATGACGTCAAATCATCATGCCCCTTATGACCTGGGCTACACACGTGCTACAATGGATGGTACAAAGGGCTGCAAGACCGCAAGGTTTAGCCAATCCCATAAAACCATTCTCAGTTCGGATTGCAGGCTGCAACTCGCCTGCATGAAGCCGGAATCGCTAGTAATCGCGGATCAGCATGCCGCGGTGAATACGTTCCCGGGCCTTGTACACACCGCCCGTCACACCACGAGAGTTTGCAACACCCGAAGTCGGTGGGGTAACCCTTACGGGAGCCAGCCGCCTAAGGTGGGGCAGATGATTGGGGTGAAGTCGTAACAAGGTAGCCGTATCGGAAGGTGCGGCTGGATCACCTCCTTTCTAAGGAACTTGTGAACCGTGTCAGGCTTTTAGCCGCACGTAGTAGCAACAGAGAACGCTGTTCTCACAAACGAATTAACGGCATTGTTTTTTGTTCAGTTTTGAAGGATGAATTCCTTCTCTATAGGTAAGCAACTTTGTTCTTTGAAAACTGGATAATATCGTATAAAAGTAACCAAGCAATAACCGAGTAATCGCCATTTTAGGTTAAGTTAGAAAGGGCGCACGGTGGATGCCTTGGCACTAGGAGCCGAAGAAGGACGGGACTAACTCCGATATGCTCCGGGGAGCTGTAAGTAAGCGTTAATCCGGAGATTTCCGAATGGGGAAACCCACTGTTCGTAATGGAACAGTATCCCTACCTGAATCCATAGGGTAGGAGAAGGCACACCCGGGGAACTGAAACATCTAAGTACCTGGAGGAAGAGAAAGCAAACGCGATTCCCTGAGTAGCGGCGAGCGAAACGGGAACAGCCCAAACCAGAAGGCTTGCCTTCTGGGGTTGTAGGACACTCTATACGGAGTTACAAAAGAACGGTGTAGGCGAAGAGGTCTGGAAAGGCCCATCAGAGAAGGTAACAATCCTGTAGCCGAAACATCGTTCTCTCCAGAGTGGATCCTGAGTACGGCGGAACACGTGAAATTCCGTCGGAATCCGGGAGGACCATCTCCCAAGGCTAAATACTCCCTAGTGACCGATAGTGAACCAGTACCGTGAGGGAAAGGTGAAAAGCACCCCGGAAGGGGAGTGAAAGAGAACCTGAAACCGTGTGCCTACAAGTAGTCAGAGCCCGTTAATGGGTGATGGCGTGCCTTTTGTAGAATGAACCGGCGAGTTGCGATTTCATGCGAGGTTAAGCCGTAAAGGCGGAGCCGCAGCGAAAGCGAGTCTGAATAGGGCGCATGAGTATGAGGTCGCAGACCCGAAACCAGGTGATCTACCCATGTCCAGGGTGAAGGTAAGGTAACACTTACTGGAGGCCCGAACCCACGCACGTTGAAAAGTGCGGGGATGAGGTGTGGGTAGCGGTGAAATTCCAATCGAACCTGGAGATAGCTGGTTCTCTCCGAAATAGCTTTAGGGCTAGCCTCAAGGGAAGAGTCTTGGAGGTAGAGCACTGTTTGGACTAGGGGCCCCCTCGGGTTACCGAATTCAGACAAACTCCGAATGCCAAAGACTTATCCTTGGGAGTCAGACTGCGAGTGATAAGATCCGTAGTCAAGAGGGAAACAGCCCAGACCACCAGCTAAGGTCCCCAAGTATACGTTAAGTGGAAAAGGATGTGGAGTTGCTTAGACAACCAGGATGTTGGCTTAGAAGCAGCCACCATTTAAAGAGTGCGTAATAGCTCACTGGTCGAGTGACTCTGCGCCGAAAATGTACCGGGGCTAAACGTATCACCGAAGCTGTGGATGGACACCTTGTGGTGTCCGTGGTAGGAGAGCGTTCTAAGGGCGGTGAAGCAAGACCGGAAGGACTTGTGGAGCGCTTAGAAGTGAGAATGCCGGTATGAGTAGCGAAAGAAGGGTGAGAATCCCTTCCACCGAATGCCTAAGGTTTCCTGAGGAAGGCTCGTCCTCTCAGGGTTAGTCGGGACCTAAGCCGAGGCCGATAGGCGTAGGCGATGGACAACAGGTTGATATTCCTGTACCACCTCTTCACCATTTGAGCAATGGGGGGACGCAGGAGGATAGGGCAAGCGCACAGTTGGTTGTGCGTCCAAGCAGTTAGGCCGGTGATGAGGCAAATCCCATCACCATGAAGGCGGAGCTGTGACGGCGAGGGAAATGTAGTACCGAAGTTCCTGATTCCACACTGCCAAGAAAAGCCTCTAGCGAGGTGAAAGGTGCCCGTACCGCAAACCGACACAGGTAGGCGAGGAGAGAATCCTAAGGTGAGCGAGTGAACTCTCGTTAAGGAACTCGGCAAAATGACCCCGTAACTTCGGGAGAAGGGGTGCTCTTTGGGGTGCATAGCCCTGAGGAGCCGCAGTGAATAGGCCCAGGCGACTGTTTAGCAAAAACACAGGTCTCTGCGAAGCCGTAAGGCGAAGTATAGGGGCTGACGCCTGCCCGGTGCTGGAAGGTTAAGAGGAGGGGTTAGCTCACGCGAAGCTCTGAATTGAAGCCCCAGTAAACGGCGGCCGTAACTATAACGGTCCTAAGGTAGCGAAATTCCTTGTCGGGTAAGTTCCGACCCGCACGAAAGGCGTAACGATCTGGGCACTGTCTCAACGAGAGACTCGGTGAAATTATAGTACCTGTGAAGATGCAGGTTACCCGCGACAGGACGGAAAGACCCCGTGGAGCTTTACTGCAGCCTGATATTGAATTTCGGCACAGCTTGTACAGGATAGGTAGGAGCCTTTGAAACCGGAGCGCCAGCTTCGGTGGAGGCGTCGGTGGGATACTACCCTGGCTGTGTTGAACTTCTAACCCGCACCCGTGATCCGGGTGGGAGACAGTGTCAGGCGGGCAGTTTGACTGGGGCGGTCGCCTCCTAAAGAGTAACGGAGGCGCCCAAAGGTTCCCTCAGAATGGTTGGAAATCATTCGCAGAGTGTAAAGGCACAAGGGAGCTTGACTGCGAGACCTACAAGTCGAGCAGGGACGAAAGTCGGGCTTAGTGATCCGGTGGTTCCGCATGGAAGGGCCATCGCTCAACGGATAAAAGCTACCCCGGGGATAACAGGCTTATCTCCCCCAAGAGTCCACATCGACGGGGAGGTTTGGCACCTCGATGTCGGCTCATCGCATCCTGGGGCTGTAGTCGGTCCCAAGGGTTGGGCTGTTCGCCCATTAAAGCGGTACGCGAGCTGGGTTCAGAACGTCGTGAGACAGTTCGGTCCCTATCCGTCGCGGGCGCAGGAAATTTGAGAGGAGCTGTCCTTAGTACGAGAGGACCGGGATGGACGCACCGCTGGTGTACCAGTTGTCTTGCCAAAGGCATCGCTGGGTAGCTATGTGCGGACGGGATAAGTGCTGAAAGCATCTAAGCATGAAGCCCCCCTCAAGATGAGATTTCCCATAGCGCAAGCTAGTAAGATCCCTGAAAGATGATCAGGTAGATAGGTTCGAGGTGGAAGCGTGGCGACACGTGGAGCTGACGAATACTAATCGATCGAGGACTTATCCTAAATGATACGCCTAACGGCGTCACACATGAAATGGCACGGAGTTGCCGGTTACTTGAACATATTATCCAGTTTTGAAAGAACAAATCTTTCAACTTTATACAGTCTGGTGGCGATAGCGAAGAGGTCACACCCGTTCCCATCCCGAACACGGAAGTTAAGCTCTTCAGCGCCGATGGTAGTTGGGGGATTCCCCCTGTGAGAGTAGGACGCTGCCAGGCTGTTATATTGAATATTTTTTATCGTCGCGGGGTGGAGCAGTCCGGTAGCTCGTCGGGCTCATAACCCGAAGGTCGCAGGTTCAAATCCTGTCCCCGCAATTTTGGTCCGGTAGTTCAGTTGGTTAGAATGCCTGCCTGTCACGCAGGAGGTCGCGGGTTCGAGTCCCGTCCGGACCGCCATTTTGTTATAAGCTTTTACAACTAAGCGAAACTTTGTTTCGTTTCTTTTTTTATACAGCGATTTAAGATATACTATACTCAGCAAACTACCTTAGGATTAATGTTTCCTAAGGTTTTTTTACGACTACATATTATATGCGACAAGGGAGACTTTTTATGGACAGACTGAGACTTTCCACACAAAGTGCTGAACAAACCCAGTCTTTTGCAGAGAAGCTGGCTCATTTATTGGAACCGGGTTCTGTACTTTTGTTAGAAGGCGATTTAGGGGCTGGGAAAACAACTTTTACACAAGGCTTGGCAAAGGGATTAGGCATTAAGCGTAATGTAAATAGCCCAACCTTCACTATTATAAAAGAATATAAAGGCCGTCTGCCTCTTTACCATATGGATGTGTACCGGTTAACTGATGAGGAGGAAGATTTGGGGTTCGATGAGTACTTCTACGGAGATGGCGTGTGTGTAGTTGAGTGGGCTCATTTAATTGAACAGCAGCTTCCTGAACAATATTTAAAGGTTGTTATTTCTCATAAAGGGAACAATGAACGTGAAATCTCTCTGGAACCAAAAGGTGACAAGTATGTTAGGGTGAGTGAGGAGTTAGTGAAATGAAAGTGCTGGCAATTGATACATCTACTTATACACTGGGCGTGTCTCTTTCAGAGAATGAGCAGGTCATCGGTGAATACATGACAAATTTAAATAAGAATCATTCATTACGGGTCATGCCGGCCATTGAAGCTTTAATGAAGGAATGCGAAGTAAAACCGGCAGATCTAGATAAAATCATTGTGGCCAAGGGGCCAGGCTCCTACACAGGCGTACGCATTGGAGTAACCATCGCAAAAACTCTGGCTTGGTCGTTAAATATTCCTCTTGCAGGAGTATCCAGTCTAGCGGCACTAGCAGCTTCTGCCTATTTTTATCCTTCTTATATTTCACCTGTTTTTGATGCGAGACGGGGCAGAGTGTACACCGGATTATACCGTTTTGAAAATGGAAAGCTAGCCGTTGTCGAGGAAGATCAGAATCTCGCCCTCAAAGATTGGTGTAACCAACTGAAGGAACTAAATGAGGAAGTCCTCTTTATCGGTCAGGATGTTCGTCTGCACGAAGAGGCCATACGGGAAGTATTAGCAGACCAAGCGTTGCTGAAAGGAGAGTATGCTTCTTCACCGCGGCCATCTGATCTTGCCCGCCTCGGCTTGCATGAACCTGCAGCTGATCTGCATTCTTTTGTTCCCAACTACATTCGTTTGGCAGAGGCGGAAACGAAGTGGCTGGAACAGCAAAGGGCGGAGAAATGAAATGAGTGAAATTGATATTCGGCTGATGACTGTGGACGATGTGGATAAGGTATATGAAGTTGAAAAAGTTAGTTTTACAGCACCTTGGACGAAAGAATCTTTTTTCAATGAGCTAACGAATAATTATTTTGCTGTGTATCACGTGGTTGAATATGAAGGCCAAATCATAGGTTACTGTGGAATGTGGCTCGTACTGGATGAATCGCAAGTTACCAATATCGCTATCCTCCCGGAGTTTCGTGGCAGAGGGTGGGGGAGAAGCTACTCGTCGCTGTAATGAACACTGCCAGAAAGAGGGGAGCGTCTATCATGTCTTTAGAAGTACGTGTAAGCAACGAATCTGCTCAAAATTTATACAAAAAGCTGGGCTTCCAGCCAGGTGGGATTAGAAAAAATTATTATTCTGACAATCAGGAAGACGCATTAGTAATGTGGGTGAATTTATAATGAAAAAAGATATTTATATATTAGGATTAGAAACAAGCTGTGACGAAACGGCAGCAGCCATCATAAAGAATGGCCGGGAAATCGTATCTAATGTTGTTTCTTCGCAAATTGAAAGCCACAAACGCTTTGGCGGAGTTGTTCCTGAAATTGCGTCCCGGCATCATGTAGAGCAAATTACATTGGTCCTTGAGGAAACATTGCGTCAAGCCGATATGGCTTTTCAAGACCTCGATGCCATTGCCGTTACTAAAGGGCCGGGTCTTGTGGGGGCTCTTTTGGTGGGAGTCAACGCGGCTAAAGCGTTAGCCTTTGCCCATCAGCTGCCACTTATAGGTGTTCATCACATAGCTGGCCATATTTACGCCAATCGTCTGATAAAAGAGTTTGCTTTTCCGCTGCTGTCTCTCGTTGTGTCGGGTGGGCATACTGAGTTGGTACTTATGGAAGAGCACGGCAGTTTTCAAGTAATCGGTGAAACGCGTGATGATGCGGCAGGAGAAGCATATGATAAAGTAGCTCGAACATTAAACTTGCCTTATCCAGGCGGTCCTCACATTGATCGTCTTGCTGCTGAAGGAGAGCCAGTTATTGATTTTCCTAGAGCCTGGCTCGAAGAAGGGTCATATGATTTTAGTTTCAGCGGTCTAAAATCAGCAGTTATCAACACTCTCCACAATGCAGAACAACGAAGACAAGAGTTGAGACCGGAAGATGTAGCTGCTAGCTTTCAGCAAAGCGTGATCGATGTTTTAACAGCGAAAACAATAAGAGCAGCAAAGGAATATAAAGTGAAGCAAGTACTGCTAGCCGGCGGGGTTGCTGCGAATAGAGGGTTGAGAAAGGCCTTGGAAGAACAGTTTGCCGAACTCGAGGATATCGAACTGATTATTCCGCCGTTAAGTCTTTGTACCGATAATGCAGCTATGATTGCCGCTGCGGGAACCATTTTATATGAGCAGGGAAAATTTGAAGATTTGGCGATGAATGGCTATCCAGGACTGGATATCGAACAATAATAAAATAAAAAGAAAGGACTGTTTTTCCACTAGGAACTCCCTAATGGAAAAACAGTCCTTTTTACTTGTTCACAAACTGTGAATAACATGTGTATAAAAAGGTTATTCTGTGGAAAAGTCCTTTTTAAACTGCTGGAAAGCTTGTGTGTTTTGTGGATAAAACCGATTAATTTTGTGGACAATGTGTAAAAGTAATTAGGAATCAAGAAAACCGGCATGTTAGTTTGTGGGTAAGTCTGTGTATAAACGCCACAGCAGCCAATGGATTAGAGCCTACTCATGAAGAGTTTCCCACTCTTGCATAAGCTGCTCAATTTCTGTTTGACAAGCTTCGGTTTTTTTCTGAAGTTCCAATGACTTTTCATGATCCTGAAAGATTTCTGGCTGGCAAAGCAAGTCTTCGGCTTCTTCGAGCTCTGCTTCTAGGCTTTCAATTCTTTCTTCTATTTCTTCAATACGTCGGCGTTTCTGACGCTCTTTTTTCTTTTGCTCTTTATCTGTATGGTAGTTGGATGAATCAGACGGTACGACTTCTTCAACGATTGGCAAAGAGGATTTTTCCAATTCAGCCAGCTCTTTTTGCTCTTGTTTTTTCGCGACATAATAATCATAATCCCCAAGATACTCAGTCATGCCATTATCGGACATTTCAATGACTTTTGAGGCAATACGATTGATGAAATATCGGTCATGGGAAACGAATAAAAGTGTCCCAGGATAATCAATCAACGCATTTTCTAACACTTCTTTGCTATCTAGATCAAGGTGGTTGGTTGGCTCGTCCAAAATAAGAAAATTAGCTTTTTGCATCATGAGCTTGGCAAGAGCCAGCCGTGCTTTTTCGCCACCGCTTAATGCATGAACCGGCTTTAGAACGTCATCTCCTGAAAAGAGGAAGTTGCCGAGCACTGTACGTATTTCTTTCTCATCACTGGAAGGGTAGTCATCCCATAATTCGTTTAATACAGTTTTATTAGAAGTTAAGTTGGCCTGTTCCTGATCATAATAGCCAATGAATACGTTAGCACCGAGAGAAAATTCTCCAGCTAATGGCCGCAGTTTATCCACAATTGTTTTGAGAAAAGTAGATTTACCAGCACCGTTTGGTCCGACGAGTGCCGTGCTCTCTTCACGTTGTATATACAGATTGAGGTTTTGGGCAATTCTTTCTTCATCATAACCAATGGCAAGATTGTTTACTTTTAACACTTCATTGCCGCTCTGTTTTTCAATTTGAAACATGATATTGGCCGATTTTTCATCGCCATCCGGACGTTCCATCCGTTCCATCCGTTCAAGCTGCTTGCGGCGGCTTTGGGCTCTTTTTGTTGTCGAAGCCCGGGCAATATTGCGCTGGATGAAGTCTTCCAGCTTCGCTACCTGCTCCTGTTGCTTTTCAAACAGCTTCATATCTTTTTCGTATTGTTCGGCCTTCTGTTCTAAATAGTTACTGTAATTCCCATGAAATTTTTTAATGTGCTGCCGAGAGATTTCGTATACTTGGTTTACAACTTTATCAAGGAAGTAACGGTCATGGGACACGATCAAAATAGCGCCGTTGTAGCCCTGCAAATATTGTTCCAGCCAGGAAAGTGTATCAATGTCTAAATGGTTCGTCGGCTCGTCCAAAATAAGAATGTCGGGTTTTGTCAATAATAGCTTTCCCAGTGCGAGCCTCGTTTTTTGGCCGCCACTTAAAGTAGAGATTTTCGTTTCATAGTCAAAATCATGAAAGTTCAAGCCATGCAAAACCGAACGGATATCTGCTTCGAACTGATAGCCGCCGGACTCTTTAAATTCATTTTGCAGCAAATCATATTCCTTGGTGACTCTTTCATATTGGCTGGCATCTCCGTAAACAGCGGGATCCGCCATTCGCTCTTCCAGATGCCGCAGCTGCTTTTCCATGCTGCGCAAATGCGAGAAGACGGAAAGCATTTCATCCATGATTGATAAATCAGATTCCAGCCCGGTGTTTTGAGCAAGATAGCCGATTGTCGCATCTTTCGGCTTTAAGATATTTCCGGAATCATAAGAGAGGATACCGGCGATTATTTTTAAAAGAGTGGATTTTCCTGCTCCGTTTCTACCAACTAGAGCGATCCGGTCTCTTGTTTGTACTTCAAGTTTAATATTCGACAAAATGAGCTCTGCGCCGAAGTATTTTGTAAGCTGTTGTACTTGCAGTAAAATCATTCTTCTCACCTCAGTTTTCTACTTATTAGTGTAGCTGATTCTATAGGCCTGGGCAATTCTCTTTCACCCTTTCTGGGCGATAGAAAGGAAATAAAGTTGAAAGACAAGCCGTGCAAAATATTGTATGATGGAAGGAGTGATTGAATCGAAAGGTTATCAGTTTGGAAACAGCAAGCGCTGGGGGTATAAATATGAACCATGATCCATTAAGGATTCCGCAGGCGACGGCCAAGCGTCTGCCATTGTATTACAGATTTATCCAAAACCTGCATTCTTCTGGCAAGCAGCGGGTCTCATCGGCAGAATTAAGCGAAGCAGTAAAAGTAGATTCGGCGACGATTCGCCGCGATTTTTCTTATTTTGGAGCACTTGGTAAGAAGGGATACGGCTATAATGTCAGCTATTTATTGTCGTTCTTTCGCAAAACACTTGATCAAGATGAAATAACAAATGTAGCTCTTATTGGGGTAGGAAATTTAGGAACCGCTTTTTTGAATTATAACTTTATGAAGAATAACAATACGAAAATACAAATAGCCTTCGATGTAGATGAGGGAAAAGTAGGCAAGACGATTGGGGATGTTCCAATTTATCATCTGGATAATCTGGAAGAGAAACTACAATCAAAGGAGGTACCAGTAGCTATTTTGACGGTTCCTTCTACTGTGGCCCAAGGCATTACAGACCGTCTTGTGGAATGCAATATTAAAGGCATCTTGAATTTCACACCTGCGAGACTGAACGTTCCTCCAATGATTCGAGTGCATCACATTGATCTGGCTGTTGAACTGCAATCGTTAGTTTATTTTTTAAAGAATTATCCGGATGTCTCGGAAGAAAAGTCGGAATAGAATTATGCCGAAAAATCGGTTATGATGGAGGAAAGGAGGTGCTGCATAAATGGGATTAAGTGTAGGCAGTATTATATTGATTGCTGGAGCAGCAATATTAATCTTCGGACCGAAAAAACTCCCTGAGCTTGGACGCGCGGCAGGCGACACGTTGAAAGAATTTAAGAATGCCACGAAAGGGCTGGCGGACGACGATAAACCAGAGGATAAGAAGGATCCTCAGTAAGGTTAGGATGAATGACAATGAGTCGACAAGACATGACAATATATGAACACATTGGCGAGTTGCGGAAACGGCTCATTATAGTAATCGCTTTCTTATTCCTCACTATGATTGCCGGTTTGTTTCTGGCTGAGCCGATTATCCGCTATTTGCAGCATGCGGACGAAGCGCAGGAATTAACAATGAACGCTTTCCGTGTGACAGATCCTATAAAGATTTATTTTCAAATGGCTTTTGTCATCGCTTTTGTATTGACTAGCCCTATGATTCTTTATCAGTTGTGGGCATTCGTAAGCCCAGGACTGCTTGAGAAAGAGAGAAAGGTAACGCTTAGCTACATCCCGTTATCCTTGCTGCTATTTCTCGCCGGAATTGCTTTTTCTTATTTTATTTTATTTCCGTATATCATTCATTTCATGATGAAGTTATCCGGAAACTTGCAAATTGAGCAGGTTATTGGCATTAACGAGTATTTTCAATTCTTATTTCAAATTACACTTCCATTCGGCATCTTGTTTCAGCTGCCGGTTGTTACAATGTTTTTGACAAGGCTGGGGATTATTACACCTATGTTTCTTGCGCAAATTCGCCGCTATGCTTACTTTGTTCTGCTAGTGGTAGCAGGGCTTATTACGCCGCCGGATGTGATATCACAGATTATCGTGATGATTCCATTAGTTATTCTTTATGAGATCAGCATTTGGATCTCAAAGATTAGCTATAAAAAAACATTGCAGGCCGAACTGGAAGCGGAAAATGCAGAATAAAATAAGGCTGTCCAAAAAAAGAGCCGAACTTCCGCAAGAGCGAAAGTCAGCCTTTTAGAGAACAGCCTTATTTTTTTTCGTTGCTTTTCAAGCGCCAATACATAAAGAGCAGGCGAATGCCGGAACCAATATCCATCGTTGCCAGCAAGATGAGCAAGTAAGTGAAAAAGCCAAAGCCCCCCGTGTTGACATCTTGAATGGCTAAATAAGTAAAGAACGCGCCGAGAATAAGATAAAAAATCCCGGTCGTTAACGGTGATTGTTTCATTAAATTCCTCCAAATTTTAAAGCTATAAGCCTAAAAAAGCCAAGTAATAAAGCTTTGTATTTTTTCCGTTTCTTTCATCATCCGCTCTAATTCATCCGCATAAAAATATTGCACGACAATGACCAAGGAATTCATAGCCACATGGGCGAATATAGGAACAAGCAGTCTTTTTGTTTTTACATATAGAAAAGCAAACGTGAATCCCATCGATGAGTACAGAATGACATGTTCAGGTTCAGCATGAGCAAGGGCAAAAATAACGGAGCTGATCAAAGCGGATAGCCAGAAAGGAAACTTCTCATACAAGCTTCCAAAAATAATCTTTCTAAAAACGATTTCCTCTAAAATCGGACCGAAAATGGCAGTGGCAACCATCATCAATGGGACAAGCTCAATAATATGAATAATTGTTTCTGTGTTTTCGGACCCCATGTTAATTCCTAAAGCCGTTTCGATAGCGACGGCAATTCGCTGGCCAAACAAGGCGAGAAAGATGCCCGCCACTGCCCAAAAGATGGAAGGTCCCACCGGCAGTGGAGTCATCCGTTCAAGACGGCTGTTTCTGGTATCTTTCCGAAGGAGAAGCAATACAATAATCAGGGTGACCATGAAGCTGAACACCAGCCAATAGCCGGGAATAAGATTTTTCAGCGTTTGCGGATCACCTCCGAGGGCAAGCCCTGCTTTAAATAAAAGCAGAGGAGCAACCAGCCCCAACAGCTGCATTAAAATATAAGCGATTAAAATATAACCATACGTCTTCTTCAAATGAAAAGAGCTCCTTTATTTTAAGAGTGGAAGCGCCTGTTCAGCCGCACAGCTGGAACTTTGAGCGATTGGGCGCTGGAATAGATAATCATACAAGCATAGGGAAAGCCTGAGAAGCTGAAATCTAATAGTACTTAAAGAGTATTTTACTAATAAACAGACGATCATTCAAACGGAAGGGATTGTCACTATTTTCTCCCATTTAAAAAATGATTTGTAAAAAAAATTACTTCTCCCTTGCAAAAAAAAATCATTTTATTTATTATATTAATTGGGTTAGCACTCTTCATATGAGAGTGCTAATAAATAAAAACATTACATATATTCCAAGGAGGTTGTTTCACTTGTTAAAACCACTAGGTGATCGCGTAGTAATTGAGCTGGTTGAATCAGAGGAAAAAACAGCCAGTGGCATTGTATTGCCAGATTCAGCGAAAGAAAAACCACAAGAAGGGAAAATTGTGGCAGTCGGCAACGGACGTGTACTTGAAAGCGGAGAAAGAGTAGCGCTTGAAGTAGCTGTTGGCGACCGTATCATCTTCTCTAAATATGCTGGTACAGAGGTGAAATACGAAGGCAAAGAATTATTAATCCTTCGTGAAAGCGACATCCTTGCTGTAACAGGTGAATAATTAACAAATACTTATCTATTTTAAATAACTTAAATAATCAGGGAGGTTTTTCATATGGCTAAAGAGATTAAATTTAGCGAAGAAGCACGCCGCGCAATGCTTCGCGGGGTAGATCAGCTGGCGGATGCCGTAAAAGTAACTCTTGGACCTAAAGGACGCAACGTGGTTCTTGAGAAAAAATTTGGTTCACCGCTTATCACAAATGATGGTGTGACAATCGCGAAAGAAATCGAACTGGAAGATGCATTCGAAAACATGGGTGCGAAGCTTGTTGCTGAAGTAGCAAGCAAAACAAACGACGTAGCTGGTGACGGTACAACTACGGCGACAGTTCTTGCGCAAGCAATGATCAGCGAAGGCTTGAAAAACGTAACAGCAGGCGCAAACCCTGTTGGCGTGCGTAAAGGAATGGACTTTGCTGTTCAAACAGCTGTGGAAGCATTAAAAGAAATCTCTAAGCCAATCGAGGGCAAAGAGTCTATCGCACAAGTTGCAGCGATTTCATCTGCTGATGAAGAAGTTGGCCAATTGATTGCTGAAGCGATGGAGCGCGTTGGCAACGACGGCGTTATCACAATCGAAGAATCAAAAGGATTCACTACAGAGCTTGACGTAGTAGAAGGTATGCAATTCGACCGCGGCTACGCTTCTCCATATATGGTAACAGATTCTGATAAAATGGAAGCTGTTCTTGAAAATCCATATATCTTAATCACAGATAAGAAGATTGCAAGCATTCAAGAAGTACTTCCTGTACTTGAGCAAGTAGTTCAACAAAGCAGACCGCTTTTAATCATCGCTGAAGACGTAGAAGGCGAAGCTTTGGCTACACTCGTAGTGAACAAACTTCGTGGCACATTCAACGCTGTAGCGGTAAAAGCACCTGGATTCGGCGATCGCCGTAAAGCAATGCTTGAAGATATCGCTGTATTAACTGGCGGTGAAGTGATCACTGAAGATTTAGGTCTAGATCTTAAATCTGCAAATATCACTCAACTTGGACGCGCAGCAAAAGTAGTTGTTTCTAAAGAAAACACAACGATCGTTGAAGGAGCAGGAGACTCTGCCCAAATCGAAGCCCGCGTCAACCAAATCCGCGTTCAATTAGACGAAACAACGTCTGAATTCGACCGCGAAAAATTACAAGAGCGCTTAGCAAAATTAGCTGGCGGCGTAGCTGTGATCAAAGTGGGAGCAGCGACAGAAACAGAACTAAAAGAACGCAAACTTCGCATTGAAGACGCATTGAACGCTACTCGTGCAGCTGTTGAAGAAGGAATCGTTTCTGGTGGTGGTACAGCACTTGTAAACGTATATAACAAAGTAGCTGCATTGGAAACAGAAGGCGATGTAGCAACTGGTGTGAAAATCGTTCTTCGTGCGCTTGAAGAGCCAATCCGCCAAATTGCCTTCAACGCAGGCCTTGAAGGATCTGTCGTTGTCGATCGCTTAAAACGCGAAGAAGTAGGCATCGGCTTCAACGCAGCAACTGGCGAGTGGGTAAACATGATCGACACTGGTATTGTTGACCCTACGAAAGTAACTCGCTATGCGCTTCAAAACGCAGCATCTGTTGCTTCTATGTTCTTAACAACTGAAGCAGTCGTTGCTGACAAGCCAGAAGAAAACGCTGGTGGCGGCATGGGTATGCCGGACATGGGCGGCATGGGCGGCATGATGTAATAAGCCGCTTCATCCCTTGAGAGTTAAGGGTGTTATGTAAGATGAGAGTGGAATGCTAACATTTGGCTAACATAAAGGTTTTTAATAGAGGCTTCTCATGAGTTCGCTGAACTTATGGGGGGCTTCTTTTTTATTTCTTGCGTGGCGTGGAGATAGAAATTTTCGCGATGTGATCATCCGAGTGACCAAGCCTGTCCATCATTTGCTCGAGCCCTGCCCTTGTATTATATATGCCGGTTAAGAAGTAAAGGGGAAGCTCATTTTAAAGATGAGGATTAAAAGGCAGCAAACCTAGTTTGTGAATGGATAAACAGGGGCATTAATGAAGAAAGGAACTGCGTCCGCAGTTCCTTTTGTTATATCGCTATCGGGCAAATTAGTTAAGGAAGAAATATGCTAAAATACCTTGAAAAGAGTAGGTGATTTTATGAAATATACTATTTCGTCTCTATTTCTATACATCATCTCGCGGGGAAGAAGGTAGTGCTGTGAAAACAACAGGAATTTTTACCGACAAGGCCGATATATATGCGAAATATCGCCCTAGTTACCCTAATGAATATATTGATTATTTGTTTTCAGCTAGCCAGCTGAACCATGAGCGGATTGTGGCCGATATTGGCTCAGGTACCGGGATATTTAGCCGCCAGCTGCTGGAAAGAGGTTTAAATGTGATTGGAGTGGAGCCAAATGATGAAATGAGAAAGATGGCTGAGCAATCGTTAAAACGATATTCTCGTTTTAGATCAATAAAAGCAACTGCTGAACATACAACTATGAAAGGGAAGAGTGTGGATTTAGTAACTGTTGCCCAGGCATTTCATTGGTTTGATAAAAAGCATTCAAAATCGAATGTCAACGGATTTTAAAACAAAAGGCAAAGGTTGCTCTTGTTTGGAATAGCAGAGATTTAACTAGCCCGATTATTAAAGAGAATGCGGAAATTTGCCAAAAGACCTGTTCAAATTTCAAAGGATTTAGCGGTGGCATAGAGGAAACTCCAGAAGTGTTTAATCGCTTTTTTAAGGATGGAAAGTATGAGTTTAAAAAGTATCAAAATGATGTATTTTTTGATTATGAAGGTTTTTTGGGAAGGAATTTATCAGCATCCTATGCGCCGAAAAAAAGTGACGAAAAGTATAAAAGGTTTGTTTTTCTCCTGTCAGAGTTATTCGAAAAATACAGCAAGAATGGAAAAATTGTTCTCCAAAACATAACGCAAAGCTATCTAGGCGGTGTTTAAACAACCAAACATAAAGGGGATTTAATTGAAGTTCCTAGGTTAAACCATTTTTCTATTTAGACTCACTGCAAAACAATTATAAGTAGTGTGGATTGTCCACACTCAGTCGGACAACTTTCTTAAGGGACGACCGTTTATATTCAATCGGGCTTGCATCGCCTCGTTTCGATCGCTTTTCTTAATTGCAGGTGGCCATCATTTCTAGCAAATATAAATGGGTTGTCTAAGATTTAGGAATCAGCCAATAGTTTACGTAAAAGGATAGAAGCAGGAGAATAGAAAGATTATATTTTTATGTGTTTTCAAGGCTCCCAGCTACTTTGGCTGGGGGCCTTTTTCTGTTATATTTGATTGCTGATTTTCACTGCAGGCGAACGCTTTTCCCGCTGAAGCCGCAGCCTTATTAAACAAGGGTTCCGGAAAAATGGTGATTCGTAAGTTAACTTTAATCTGGATCAATGGGAGCCAGCTATTTCATTCGATGAACAAAATTTGTCGGTTTTACCCTTTCTATAAAATTAGGCTTCTGTATTAGTAACGATACCCATGTATTTTACATAATTTGTTGATGAGTGCTCGAAATACTAAATGCATCCATCCAGTATACAGTTCTTTTGCGATTTAACTCGGCTATTCCTGTTTCAAGTTTTTGGCACCTATTTAAATTTTGTTTGAGGAGGAAATGAAAATGAATGATTTCCAAAGTGAACTTCAAAGCTTGAATGTTGGTGATTTCCAAGCGACGCAGGCAATCCCTTGGGATCAAAATCAGTACTATACGGACCAGGATCGACAATTGGGTAGTTTTGGCCGATGCTCTAGTTGTTTTAGATGTTCTAGCTGTTTTAGATGCTTCAGCTGTTTTAGCTGTTTTAACTGCTTTAATTGCTTTAACTGTTTTAGATGCTTTAACTGCTTCAGTTGTTCTCGTTGCTCATCTTGCTCCAGATGTAGCGGCTGGGGAAGTTAATCGTTTAGTTTTTCATTTGAGAAAGTCCCCTGTATTGTTGCAGGGGACTTTCAATATAGGATAAGACATAACGGACAAATTGCTGTACATACGATGATAGTGGCAGTGATAATGAACAACTATGCTCATAAGGGGTAAGGAGGATAGAGATGGCAAATTTGAACCCTTCTATGCGTCTGAAAGTAAAAAGGGACACGTTTTATCTCCCTGAACCAAATAGAGGTGTGTATTTTCGAAACAACTTAAGTTCCTTCCGTATCGAAGGTAGTGGGATCGATCAATGGGTTGAAAAATTGTTGCCGATGTTTAATGGAGAGTATACGTTAGGACAGTTGACTAACGAATTGCCTGGCCCCTACCGGGATCGAGTATATGAAATTGCAGAAGTGCTGTATGAAAATGAGTATGTTTGTGATGTAAGCCAGGACCTTCCGCATCAATTGTCGGATGATCATCTTAAAAGGTATGCATCTCAAATTGAATTTGTGGACAATTTAGTTGGTTCTGGGGCAGCCCGTTTTCAAGTTTTTCGTCAGGCCAAGGTGCTGGCAGTTGGCTCTGGTCCTATTTTAAATTCATTGGTTTCTTCTTTGATTGAATCGGGTTTGACTAAGATCCAAGTGCTAATCACAGACGAGGTGTCCACCAACAGACAGAGGCTAAAGGAACTCGTGGAACATGCGCGAAAAAAAGACCCAGCGGTTGCCTTAAAGGAGGTTCCGCAAAAGAAGGAGAGTTGGCAAGAAATAGTGAAGCCTTTTGATTCCATTTTGTATGTGAATCAGGAGGGAGAAGTAGAGGAACTTAGACATCTTCATAAAGTTTGCAGGGAAGAGAAGAAAATGTTTCTCCCTGCCGTATGCCTGCAGCAGGTAGGTTTAGCAGGACCATTAGTACATCCGGATTCCGAGGGATGTTGGGAGTCAGCCTGGCGCCGTTTACACCATTCTGTCTTATTCAAGGATAGGCAATTCCCTTCCTTCTCTGCCATCCCGGGATCGTTGTTAGCTAATGTGGTCGTATTTGAACTGTTTAAAGAGATTACAGGAGTTACAGGATTGGAACAGAATAATAGGATTTTTCTTCTGAATTTGGATACATTGGAGGGAAACTGGCATTCGTTTCTGCCTCATCCACTTATAACGAGCGATATATTCGCTGAATGGGTTGAAGATATTGAAAACCGACTCCAGACAGGTTTGGAGAAAGTTGAGCCAGGTAAATTACTTCTTTATTTTAACCAGTTGACATCAGAGGAATCGGGAATCTTCCATATGTGGGAGGAGGGAGATTTAAAGCAGCTTCCGTTAGCTCAGTGTCGTGTTCAGGTAGTCGACCCGCTGTCAGAGGGACCAGCAGAGTTGATGCAAGACATCGTCTGTTCGGGTTTGACTCATGAAGAGGCGCGAAGAGAAGTAGGACTAACTGGGATTGAAGCGTATGTGTCGCGAATGGTCAGTTTGGCCGTGAAGACTCTGCCGCTAAATAAACATGTTGATGGAGTTTTAGTAGCATCTGAGGAAATTGTCGGGGTTGGAGCTGGTGAATCGTTTGTGGAAGGTGTAGGCCGCGGGTTACAGAAGTGTTTGGCTGAGGAGCTTAACAAGCAACAACTTAATCAGAAGTATGCTGTCTCTCCAGTGCATTTAAGTTTTATAGAAGATGAAAGATGCCGGTTCTATTTAGAGGCATTGACTACAATGCAGGGAGCACCCGTTATCGGAGCAGGGAAGGAAGTATCCGGTTTTCCTGTAGTATGGGTAGGTACGAAAGATGGATGGTATGGGTGTGCAGATTTAAATATAACTATGGCGTTACGGGGGGCATTACAGCAGGCACTTATCAAAGTGCAAAACAAATCGGATTCCTCTAATGAACTAGCCTGTGAAGTAACGTCCGTATTTTTGGAAGAAAAAACGCCAGTTAGTCTTAGTATCTCTGCGTGTGAAGAGAGGATACAAGCCGACATCCTACAAGGAGCCATGGAAACATTGAAACGGAATGGAAAACGGGTCCTAGTATTCGAATTAGGGCTTGAATCTGTTTTTAAAGAGCAACTAGACGGAGTGTTTGGTGTTTTGTTGAGAGAGGAGGAGTCACAATGAGTTCCTTCATATTGATTGTCGGGGAAGGGATGTTGGCGGAACTCGTAAGTGATGAACTGTCAGCACACCACCAAGTTATTCGCAAGTCCAATTTAGAGGAAGAAGTTCCGAAAAATATGGATTTGGCCCTTTTTTTGGATGATGGTTGGGAACCCTCTGTTCATCGAAAGGCGGAAGAAGTGTTACGAAAGACTGGTACTCCCTGGCTCAGAGGCTTCATTTCATTTGGAGAAGGTGTAATTGGTCCGCTTGTACGGCCCAATGCAGCCGGTTGCTCTCAATGCGCGGACATGAGACGTCTCATGGGAGGACGTGACCGTACAGAGATGTGGGAGGCACAACAGAAGTCGGCTGTGGCCGGAGGGATGGGAAGTGACCCGTGGGCTTCAAGTACCGGACTTTTACAAATGGCTTACCTGATCGGGGGTGAGGTCCAGAATGTATTACAAGGTAATCAGGCTTATTCGGAAGGGAAGGTATACCTAATTGACTTGAAAACATTGAAGGGCTCATGGCATTCTTTTCTGCCCAACCCGCTATGTCCGGTCTGTGGTCGATTACCCGATGATTCAAAGAGATTAGCCCGAATTTCGCTGCAGCCAAGCCCGAAAATCAGTTCCAGCAGTTTCCGCTGCCGCCCGTTGGATGAGATGAAAAAAGTTATTGTCAAAGACTATCTAGATAATCGTACTGGCCTTTTGAATAGTAAAATGTATGACCTAGTGCCTCCATTTGCTGATGCGAGTGTCAATCTGCCTATGTTAGCCGGGGATGAGGGGACAGCTGGACGGACTCATTCCTACGCAGAAAGTGTGTTGACAGCCATTTTAGAGGGATTAGAGCGGTACTGCGGTTTAGAGCCACGTGGCAAACGAACAGTAATACATGACAGTTTCCGTAACCTGGAAAATCAAGCGCTTAATCCATTAAAGGTAGGTGTACACGCAAAGGAACAATATGCGCAGCCTGGTTTTCCATTTAAATCGTTTGATCCTGACCGATCCATTAATTGGGTATGGGGTTATTCGTTATTAGAAGAGCGTCCAATTCTCGTACCTGAGCTCCTTGCTTATTACAGTGTTGGATGTGGATCACAAGGTTTTATCTATGAAACTTCCAATGGCTGTGCGCTAGGAGGAAGTTTAGAAGAGGCCATTTTCTATGGAATTATGGAAGTGGTCGAGCGTGATTCATTCCTGATGACTTGGTACGCGAAGCTGAATCTTCCGCGCCTGGATCCTTTTACAGCTGACGACCAGGAGTTGAGCTTAATGCTCGAACGGATGCGAGCCGTCGCTGGATATGATTTGTATTTGTATAACTCCACCATGGAACACGGTATTCCAAGTATTTGGGCAATGGCTAAAAACAGAAAGGAAAAGGGATTGAATCTCATCTGTGCAGCTGGAGCCCATCTTGATCCGGTACGGGCGGTGAAAAGCGCGGTTCACGAGCTTGCTGGCATGATGCTGACCCTTGATGAACAATTTGAGGCGAACCAGAAGGAGTACGAAAGAATGCTGCATGATTCTTCCTTGGTGAGGCAGATGGATGACCACGGCATGCTTTACGGTTTGCCGCAAGCAGAAGAGCGCTTAAGTTTTTTACTTGACAACAATGGCCCTATGCGGACTTTTAAAGACGAGTTTAAGTGGAAGTCGAATCATACGCATCTGACCGATGATTTGCAAGACATCCTTCAGGTGTTCCGTCGGTTAAATCTTGATGTAATTATAGTAGACCAGTCGACCTCGGAAACGATGCGGAATAGATTGTATTGCGTAAAAGTACTGATTCCGGGGATGTTGCCGATGACATTCGGGCATCACCTTACCCGCCTGACAGGGCTTGAGAGGGTACTCCGAGTCCCTATGGATCTTGGGTATACGAATAAACCATTGACACCAGAACAACTCAATCCATATCCGCATCCATTTCCTTAAGCAGTGATTAGGAGGTAGAGGATGAATCTGGAAGAATTTCTGCACAACCTTCATTTTAATGTTGATAAGGCAAATCAGCCGAACTGGGAAGTGGATTGGGAGGATGCCCCTCTTGCATATAAACTCTACCGTGGACTACCGGTTATTCCGTTGTCTGCGGAAGTACCGCTAACACTTATTAGAGGAGAACCTCCCGTAAGATTGGACCTTAATAAAGTCGGTCATTTTCTCTGGTATGTGTTCGGTTTCACTCAATTGAGTCAATCCGTCTCTCCAATGGATTCCACAGAGCAAGGTTCCTACCCTTTGCAGTCGTACCGGCGGTTTGCTCCTTCTGGTGGGGCGCTGTATCCCAACGAATTGTACGTGTATTTGAAGATAGAGGGAATCCCTGATGGCGTCTACCATTATGATGTAGCACACCATAGCCTGGCATTGCTGCGGGAAGGGAATTTCGATTCCTATTTAGCTAGGGCTCTGGGCAATCGGTGTGATATCTCCTCGTGTTTTGGTGTTGTCTTTGTGTCGACAATGTTCTGGAAAAATTTCTTTAAATACAACAACTTTGCGTATCGGCTCCAAGGGCTGGATGCTGGTGTCCTAATTGGACAGTTAATGGAGGTAGCGAAAAGGTTTGGCTTCGCCTCAGGTGTGTACTTTCAATTTCTTGATACCGCAATCAATCATCTGCTTGGACTATCGGAAATGGAGGAGAATGTATATAGTGTAATCCCGCTATCGGTGGAAGCAACCTTCTGGTCTACTAGCGGAAGGGACCTATACAAAAATGTTATATCGGAGGAATTGAAACAAGAGCTGCCAGCCATTCAACCAGAACATTTCGAGCAGTCGCCTAGTGTCAAAGAATATCCGATGATAACTGCGATGAATGAAGCTTCTAGGCTGGATTCCACATGGTCATTTCGGGTGATAGAGGGGAGGGCAATGCCTGAACGTGTGGAGTGCACGGTGGCATTGCCTGATATAAAGCCCCTGTCGTATGACCTGGCCGAGGCCTGCGGAAACCGATTTTCTCCCGACATGGATTTCGTTTTAGGGAAAGTGAGTCAAGAACAACTGGCCACCCTTCTCCTGGAGGCAACGGCTTCTTTCTCATACAGAAATGATTTGGATGAAGCACATAGGAGTAACGGCCCTCGTGTAACAATTTACGGCTGTTTATATAACGTCGAAGGGATTGCAAATGGGTCGTACTATTATGACAGCGCAAAGCACAAGTTAAGAGAAATATGTCCTGGAGACCATCGACTCCATTTGCAGACTGGAATGTCTCTGGATAATGTGAATTTGCTCCAAGTGCCACTTTGCCTGCATGTGGCTGGTGATAAGGAATTTTATAAAACAGAACTAGGATACAGGGGGTATCGAATCCAGCAGATGGAAGCAGGCATGCTCGTGCAACGATTGCTTTTGGCTGCATCAGCTCTCGGAATGGGAGGACACCCACTTCTCGGATTTGACGCGAATTTGAGTGATGAACTCTATAAGATGGACCAACAAGGAAAGACCAGTCTAATCCAAATACCTATTGGTCCCTATCGCCCTCGTCCTTGGCTGAGGGGAAGTCTGCACAGCTAATTTAGGGGGAAAAGCTATTTATCTTGTGAGGGTTAAGTAAGGTGAGAGGGCTAACATAAAGTTTTTTAAAGGAGGCTTCTCATCAGTTCAATGAACTTGTGGGAGGCTTCTTTTTTCATTTCTTGGATGATGTAAGGGTACACATCTTTTGTAATTTGATCAGCAGGAGGCCATGGTTTATTCGAGTGAGACATCGGCCTTGGCAAAAAGCGAAGTATGTGCATGCTTTATGTTGACTTAGCATTTAAATCTGCCACTCTGTTTTAAGAAGTTCTAATAACAATGGGATAACTATTAAGCGTTCAATGACTTCACACCAGTGAAAGACAAGAAGAGTGATTAGGTGTTATCTCATACCGGCATCATTACAGCCACTGGACAACACATACAACGTGGGTTTAAAGGAAATGGAAGTATACTTCTGGAAAGTTAATTGACGAATGTCTTCCATATATAACTTATATTGCTTAAAATAAAGTGAAAAATAGGGAGATCGTCATATGAAAAAGAAGTATGCCTTATGTTCGATAGTAACGACTCTTTTATTAGGGGCGTGTACAGGAATGAATAAGGCAGATAAGAATATAAACAGGACAATAGATAAAGAGGTAGCAATCCAGGCGGATGGAGAGCGGTCAGCACATCCCGCAGTCCAAGATTATTATACCCGGACTTTCCTTGTTTCTGATAGAGAAGCCGAAAAAGGATTTTATGAGATGAGAACATGGACAGATGCCTATTCTATTCTTATCCCTGCTGAAGCTACATTAGATGAGACCTATTACATGAAACGCGGACAGTCATGGGAGCAATTCCTTTTTTCGTGGATTGACGAGGAGACAAACATCTCGTATGGGGTCCAGGGACAATTCGAAGATGGAAGTTCAGAGGAGTCTGGCTTGAGGCGTTTGACGAGATATATGAATTTCAAAGATGAGTATGAGAAATCGGAGGACGATCATCATATTTATTATTATGGCAAGCTGATTACTGAAGTGGGCGGCAAAGACGGCAAGGAAAAGGTTCCTGTCTATTCATACCTTGGGTTCATAAAAGATAAAGGCAGCAGTAAAACATTGTCGCTCATTTATGAGCATAATTGCAGCGATTGGACCAACACATGTGAAGCGGATACGAAGGAGATCGAAGAGCACTTTTGGCATTTGGTAAAAACTGTAAAATTTGACGACTGGTTTTGTTATGGAAAAGGGAATGGCGTAAGGAAAAAGTTTTAAGTCTTTCATATATCCCGAAGCAGAGCATTATTCAGGAATCGTCATTATTTTTAGTAATGTGTTTCAATTGAATAGTTTAAATCAAACAGGCCTTCCATTCATTCAGTTGATGAAAGGCTTTTTTTGACTATCCGTATGTTTATTGGAGATACTGATGAATAGTGATATAACCTTCTTGTTATATATCAAAAAGGTTCTCGAAAAACTATCTAATATGTGGTGATTGAATCAGTATATTGCAGGATTTTGCTACATACTATGTAAAGTTATATAAGCGTTACATGAGAGTATCATCGGCACATAACTTTTTCTATTTTAATCGGTGCTTGGACACAAGCGTTTGATGAAGGAATAAATGCCATAACGAAAAAAGTTGAAAAATTTTTATAATAATCTTTTCAAACATGTTGACACACATATCTTTTATGTGTTAAATTTATCTCGAATTAAAGATAATTTAATTTGAGATAAATTATTTCAAGATAGCTTAGTTGAAGATAATGGTTGCTTTCTCGACTTTATTTTTGAAAGAATACCTTAACTTAAAAAACATATACTCAAGGGGGAATTTTATAATGGCAAAATTTACAGTGGATCAATCACACTCTAGTATTGGGTTTGAAGTAAAACATATGATGGTGTCAAAAGTGAAAGGGAATTTTGACGCTTACACGGCAGAAGTAGAAGCAGCCGATTTAACAGACTTAACAACAGCTGATATTGCTTTTACGTTTGATGTGGCAAGTATTAATACTCGCTCGGAAGATCGCGATAACCACTTGAAATCAGGAGATTTCTTTGATGCAGAAGCATACCCGTCGATTACGTTCAAATCAACAAATATCTCAAAAGACGGCGATGACTATAAAGTAACCGGCGACCTAACCATTAAGGACGTGACAAAGCCAGTAACATTCGATGTTGAATTTGGTGGAAAAGGTACCAACCCATGGGGAGTAGAGGTTTACGGTTTTGAAGCATCGACAAAAATTAACCGTGAAGAATTTGGACTCACATGGAATGCGGCACTTGAAACAGGTGGCGTATTAGTCGGAAAAGATATCAAGATTACAGTGGAATTAGAAGTTAATCCACAAGCTTAAGTTCATGCATATGTGGGAGGCACTCTATTGAATCTATACCAGCTTAGAGGTATAGATTCAATAGAACTCTCTATACTATAGGAATGACAAGCTTTTACAATAAAAAGAGAGCAAAGAGCTTTATTTTTTTATCAATTATCTCGAATTCGAGATAGTTATAGGAGGTAATCAATAATGAACGAATTAAAAGGAGTACACCATGTTACTGCCATTACAAGCAGCGCAGAAAAAATTTATGACTTCTTTACGTATACACTTGGCTTACGGTTGGTAAAGAAAACGGTCAACCAGGATGACATCCAAACATATCACTTGTTTTTTGCCGATGATGCAGGGAGCCCGGGTACAGACATGACGTTTTTCGATTTTCCTGGCATTCCAAAAGGAATCCATGGAAACAATGAAATATCAAAAACCTCTTTCCGGATACCAGCTGATGAAGCGTTAGATTATTGGGTGAAGCGATTTGATAAATATGATGTAAAACATAACGGGATTCAAGAGCAATTTGGTAAAAAGGTGTTGTCTTTTGTGGATTTTGATGACCAGCAATATCAACTGATCTCAGACGAACAAAATGAGGGAGTGGCTTCCGGGACACCATGGCAAAAAGGGCCAGTTCCTCTGGAGTATGCTATTACGGGATTGGGGCCTGTCTTTGTGCGAACAGCTTATTTTGATTATTTCAAGGAAGTACTGGAAAAAGTATTTCATATGAAGGAAGTGGCACAGGAAGGATCATTCCACTTATTTGAAATGGGGGAAGGCGGCAACGGTGCGCAGGTTATTATGGAGCACAATACCGTTTTACCTCAAGCACGCCAAGGATTTGGCACAGTTCACCATGCGGCATTCCGGGTGGATGAACGGGCAGACCTAGAGTCATGGCAACAGCGGTTAGCTGGATTTAACCTTCCTAATTCTGGCTATGTAGAACGCTATTATTTTGGCTCGTTATATACAAACGTTGCCCCTTCCATTCTCTTTGAACTAGCAACGGATGGCCCTGGTTTTATGGGAGACGAACCTTATGAAACACTTGGAGAAAAGTTATCTTTGCCGCCGTTTTTTGAAGAGAAACGTGAAAAAATTGAGTCACTCGTACGGCCAATTAATACCGTGCGTAGTACAAAGAACTTTGAGAAAGAATACTTGTAAGGAAGGGAAAGAAGCCACATGGGATTTTTAACTAAATTATTCGGCTCACAATCAAAGGAGGAACCATCAATGACTACAATAAATATTGGTATTATTTTAGGATCCACTCGTGAAGGACGTGTCAGTCCACAAGTAGGTGCCTGGGTAAAGGAAATAGCGGACAAACGCGGGGATGCAAATTATACAGTGATCGATATCGCAGATTACAAATTACCCCTACTAGGTGAACCAGGTGCCGACGCTTCAGGAGCGGCTGCATGGTCAGAGATCATTGCGAAACAAGACGGATTTGTATTTATTGTACAAGAATACAACCACTCAATAACAGGCGCGCTTAAGAATGCATTAGACTATTTACGTGAGGAATGGAATAACAAAGCTGCTGGTATCGTTTCTTACGGTTCAGTAGGCGGTGCTCGGGCAGCAGAACATTTACGTGGAATTTTAGGTGAATTATTAGTAGCGGACGTGCGTGTTCATCCAGCATTGTCACTATTCACTGATTTTGAAAACGGCACAGAGTTCAAACCAAAAGAGGTACAAGAAAGCTCAGTAAACCAAATGTTAGATCAAGTGATTCCTTGGGCCACTGCTTTAAAGACCATTCGTTAATTAAGATACACCATGTGCATGGTGACATGCACATGGTGTTATATAGTATGAAGACTGTGCAAATCGATATCAAGTGTATTGAAGGATGTGCTCAGTCGTTGTACGCCATTTTATAAAGGAATGGGTGAAGGGAAATGGAAAAAATCGCAGGGCATCATCATATTTCCATGATCACAAAAAATGCAAAAGAAACGAATGATTTTTATCAACATGTTCTTGGTTTACGCAGGGTAAAAGTATCTGTTAATCAAGATGATCCATCGATGTATCATTTGTTTTACGGAGATTTAACGGGAAGTCCAGGAACAGGGTTAACATTTTTTGAAATGCCGATGGCTGGCCGCACCCATCGAGGGACCAATGCGATTACCAGGATTGGTTTGCTAGTACCATCCATTGAAAGTCTTATGTATTGGAAAGAGCGTTTCGCTTTGTTTGGAGTGGAACATGGAGACATAACAACTTATGCAGGAAGAGACGCTCTTCATTTTGAAGATCGGGAAGGGCTCCGCATGGTGTTGTTAAATAATAACGGAGAACCTGTTCCTGATCATTGGAAGGAATGGAAGGATTCTGATGCTGAACAACGGCATCGCATTCTTGGAATGGGTCCGGTTGAAATAACTGTTCATTCTTTAAATCATTTGTCTAGCACGTTAGAAAATATTTTTGGGTATGCACTGTTATCACGCACGGATAAACAAGCCATTTATCAGTCGATGGCAGGTCAATCATTTGGAGAGATTGTCATTATCGAACAAGAGGGACCTAATGAAAAGCCGGGCAGAGGAAGTGTTCACCATTTAGCGATTCGTGTGAAAAATAGAGAAGAGTTGCGATTATGGGAGAAGCGCATCAAGGATTCGGGCTTTGCCATTATAAAAACAGCTGACAGATATTATTTTGAAAGTATTTATTTCAAGGAACACAACGGAATTTTGTTTGAATTAGCAACTGATGGGCCAGGCTTTACTGCTGATTCCTCTATTAAAGAGTTAGGAAAAACACTCGATTTGCCTCCATTTTTAGAATCAAAACGCGGTGAAATTGAGGCGAAATTGGAACCTATTGAATAAATTTTATGTACCAGTAAGAAAACAAGTACAAACCAACGAATAAATGGGAGAGAGAAAAGATGAAAAAACAGACAGCAGGGATTCATCACATTACTGCAATTGTAGGGCATCCACAAGAAAATATTGACTTTTATGCAGGCATATTGGGCTTGCGTCTTGTTAAACAAACCGTGAACTTCGATGATCCAGAAACATACCACTTATATTTTGGGAATGAAGGTGGCAAGCCAGGAACCATTATTACATTTTTCCCTTGGGCAGATGCATATAGAGGGCGTATAGGCGACGGACAGGTTGGGGTGACAACTTATGTTGTTCCTCCGGGTTCATTAGATTTCTGGAAGGACCGATTCACTAAGTTTGATATAGACTACACAATAGCAGAACGATTTGGTGAAGCATATGTACAATTTGAAGATCCACATGGTTTACAACTTGAAGTTGTAGAACGTGAAGGGGGAGAAGAAAACGGCTGGACATTCGGCAACATTACAAAAGACGTTGCCATTAAAGGCTTTGGGGGAGCGATCCTCTATTCAAGTCGCCCTCAAGAGACTCAAGCAACGTTAGTTGATGTAATGGGACTGGAAGTAGTGGGGACAGAAGGAAACTATACACGTTTTAAATCGACAGCAGATATTGGCAATATCATTGACTTGAAAATGACAACAGGTGTCCGAGGAAAAATGGGAGTGGGGACAGTACACCATATCGCATGGCGGGCAAAGGATGATCATGATCATTTGGAGTGGCAAGGCTACGCGATGGATAAAGGCCAACATGTAACAGAAATTAAAGACCGTAACTATTTTAATGCGATTTACTTCCGCGAATCAGGGGAAATCTTGTTCGAGATCGCGACAGACCCTCCAGGCTTCGCCCACGATGAAACATATGAAACGATGGGCAGTCATCTTATGCTGCCATCACAATATGAATCGTTCCGTCACCGTTTAGAGAAATCACTAATTCCTATTCATGTGCGTCCATTGGATGAGTGAAATAGAAGGGATCTATTAAATAGACAAACACACTAGAAATGAGGCCATAAAATGAAACATATTTTTCGATTAGGAGAAAAACCAGATAAACCCGTCTTGCTTTTATTGCACGGTACAGGTGGAGATGAACATGGGTTATTGGCATTGGCAGAAATCGTTGATCCGGAGGCTTCTGTACTAAGTGTACGAGGGAACGTATTAGAAAATGGAATGCCGCGTTTCTTTAGAAGATTAGCTGAAGGTGTATTTGATGAAGAGGACCTAATTTTTCGTACAAATGAGCTGAATGATTTCTTAGATGAAGCAGCTAAAGAATACGAATTTGATCGTCAAAATATTATTGCCATCGGTTATTCAAATGGTGCCAATATCGCAGCAAGCTTGTTATTTCATCATGCAAATTCTTTAAAAGCAGCGGTATTGCACCATCCTATGGTACCGAGACGGGGAATCGATCTCCCAAATTTATCAGGAAAGAAAGTATTTATAGCAGCTGGAACAAATGATCCGATTTGTCCACAACAAGAGTCCATAGAGCTTCAACAATTATTAGAAAGTGCCCAGGCATCAGTCACTGTGCACTGGGAAAATCATGGTCATCAATTAACTATGAGCGAAGTGGAAGCGGCTAAACAATGGTATGAGCAAGTTTGGAAATGAAGAGAAATCGTATTGTGATAGATATCATAGTACCTTGATATAACGAGGTTAAAGGCGAATGCTCACTTTTTAACGAGAACTTGCTTCTTAAAAGGGCCTTTCATCTGTTTAAGAAACTGGTGAGAGGCCTTTTTTCTATGTTAGCGTTCATGTAAGCCTCACATGTCTATAGGCCCCGTAGACTGCTGAATCTCCCTTGTTTTAAGGGATGTTCTGATCAATATCTGCTTTTTAACAAACGAGTTAGCCGCGTTTCAATTAGTTGGGTGATTTTAGTTCAAAAGTTCTATTGATCTTTATGCGATCATCGGGCTATTTTATTGAATAGTTAGTGTTATGTAGAAAGGACAGAATGTGGTGTAACTCTGTTCAGATTTAGTGGTAATATCTGCATAACGGGTACATGTCCATCTTCGAAATAAAGATTGGTAGAAGTCCCGGCCTGAGCATAAAGTTAAACTATTAATAAAGAGAGCGCAGCCCCGGCTATTCAGGCTCGAAACACCTATCAATGACATAGAAGGGACTACTACTTATGAAAAATGCAATATATTATATATTTGTGAGCAACAAAAAGGGCAAAGAGCAGAAAAGTATGTTATAATTTGTCGATGAAAGCTGTAATTTCACTACTAAAGCAACAAAGTTTCTTAACAGGAAGGAATGTGAAAGAATGAGTAACGGAATTTTCAAAATCCCAACACCTACAAATGAGCCTGGCAATACATATGCTCCAGGTACAAAGGAAAGGGAAACGTTAAAGGCAGAATTAAAACGCCAATCTGATATCGTTGTTGATATCCCTGTAATCATTAATGGCGAAGATAGAAAGACAGATACAGTGAAGCAAGTAGTTATGCCACATGATCATCAACATGTTCTAGCAAACTATTCACAAGCTGGAGAAAAAGAATTACGTGATGCTGTAGAAGCGGCAATGGCTGCAAAAGAAGCATGGGCAAATATGCCATGGGAACACCGTGCAGCTATCTTCTTAAAAGCAGCTGACTTAATCTCTGGTCCATACCGTGACCTAATGAATGCTGCTACGATGCTCGGACAATCCAAAACAGCTATTCAAGCTGAAATTGATTCTGCTCAAGAGTTAATCGATTTCTTACGTTTTGGCGTTGATTATGCTAATCAAATCTATCAAATTCAACCAGCAAGCATGAAAAATGTTTGGAATCGTACAGACTACCGTCCATTAGATGGTTTTGTACTAGCCATTTCTCCATTTAACTTCTCAGCAATCGGCGGGAACTTACCAGCAGCTCCTGCAATGATGGGGAACGTAGTTGTTTGGAAACCAGCAACAACTTCTTTATTAGCAAACTACTACTTTATGCGTATTCTAGAAGAAGCAGGATTACCAAAAGGCGTAATCAACTTCGTACCTTCTCGTGGTTCACAAGTATCTGAAGTAGTATTAACAGATTCTCGTATGGCTGGATTCCACTTTACCGGATCAACAAGCACGTTCCAGACAATTTGGAAAACAGTTGGAGAAAATATCGCAAACTATCAATCTTACCCTCGTCTAATTGGGGAAACAGGCGGTAAAGACTTTGTTTTCGCTCACGAAAGTGCACAAGCAGACAAAGTGGTAGCTAGCCTTGCTCGTGGAGCATTTGAATACCAAGGTCAAAAATGTTCTGCAGCTTCCCGCGCTTACATTCCAGCTAGCATGTGGGAAGAAGTAAAAGCAGGTTTAGTAGAAGAAGTTGCGAAACTTAAAGTTGGGGATGTTCGTGACTTCCGTAACTTCATGGGTGCAGTAATTGATAAACCAGCATTTGATTCCATCACAAGCTATATCGAATATGCAAAAGGTTCGGAAGAAGCGGAAATTATTGCTGGTGGTACGTATGATGATTCTGTTGGTTATTTCGTTCAACCAACAATCATTGTGACAACAAATCCAAACTTCAAAACAATGACAGAAGAAATTTTTGGACCAGTCCTAACGATCTATGTATACGAAAATGAGCAATTAGAAGAAACATTACATGCTGTTGATACAGCTTCTATGTACGCATTGACAGGTTCAATCTTTGCACAAGATCGCCAAGCAATTCAGTATTTAGAAAACCGCTTATCTGGCGCAGCTGGTAACTTCTATATCAATGACAAACCAACTGGTGCGATGATTAACCAACAACCATTTGGTGGTTCTCGTGGATCTGGTACAAACGATAAAGCAGGTTCTGTCTTTAACATGATTCGTTGGACAAGCCCTCGCGTTATCAAAGAAAACTTTGCACCAACTACAGATGTTGCTTATCCATTTATGGATGAAGAATAATATAAATGCAAAAGAGGCTGAGCCATTTTGGCTCAGCCTCTTTTTTATGCATTTTACTCTATCTTCTATCTCCAGCATGAGCGGTTATCATCTCCTTTCCTAGACAAAACAAATGGATCAAAAGCTTTATATGATTGTTCTAGCATATAAGCTGTCCCTTATGCCAAATAACGGGGAGGCCAGCTTTTTATATGGCTATTGTTTTGTTTTTATTTTATCCTCCGTTCAAAAATATGGTTCACTGAATTAATCATTTTCTTGAATACTGGTTTTATTGTGATATATGAAGGGGCTGTCAGGCTGATCAGATTAAGCCATTAATGGACATGAGAAGGATATGATTAAGAAGTGGGATGATTCCATTTTTTCTAAATTATATAACAAAAGTATTGCATGTTTGTATGGAGGTTGAAATACTATAAGTAGACTATGAATTGGAGAATAGGAGAGGTGGAAATGAAAAATCGTTTTTATTTACCCATCGTCATGATCGTTCTACTGTTACTTGGTGCTGTCGGAAGCGCCTCAGCTTCTACTGTCACATATCATCCATCCCTTGTTCATAAGACGGGGAAGATGGCTTATGAACATACCAAATATTTAACCTACAAAATTGGCAGCCGTGTAGCCGGTACAGCAAAAGAAGCAGAGGCAAGGGATTATGTGGAGAGCCAATTTAAAAGAATGGGATATAATACGACTGTTCAACCGTTTTCTTACACGAGAAGAGGGGTGGAGTACCATTCATCCAATGTGATTGCTTATAAAAAAGGGAAGTCTAGTAAGGAAGTCATTGTAGGAGCCCATTACGATTCAGTTGCAGCCGGGAAAGGTTCGGATGACAATGCTTCTGGTATTGGTGTCATGCTGGAAACAGCTGAAGTATTAAAAAATATCAAGACCCCTTATTCCGTGAAATTCATTGCTTTCGGTGCAGAAGAGGCAGGATTGAAAGGTTCAACCTATTATGCTGGCCAAATGACAGAACAGGAGATTCATCATACAGTCGGAATGATTAATTTGGATAGTTTAGCTGTTGGTGATCATATGTATGTCTATGGCAACCTAGGGGATAAAGGCTTTATCCGCGACCAGGCTCTCAAAATCGCCGGAAAGAAAAAGCTGGATATTGGCACCAATCCGGGGGTAAACCCAGAGTATCCAGCAGGGACAACGGGAGATTGGAGTGACCATGCACCATTTAATGAACTGGGCATTCCGTATGCTTACTTTGAATCAACGAACTGGGAAATCGGAGACATGGATGGTTATACTCAAACTGTCAAGCATGGAGGTGTATGGCATACTTCAAATGACACGTTAGATTTCATTGAAAGAGAGTTTCCTGGAAGGGTAGAGGAACACCTAAAGACATTCAGTCAAGCTTTGACCGAGCTTGTAAAATTTTTCGGCGAGACAAGTACTGCGAAGTAAATATTAAACAATGAAAAAGCCAAGGGTGCGTAGACGGGGACTGACCCCTATTTTTGAGACAGGGGTCAAAACACCTTTAAGCAGCCAGCTGCCGATACTTGACCGGTGGCTGGTTGTTTAGTTTCGCTTGAATACGGATATGGTTATAATAGTGAATATAGTTTTCGACAGTTTGCACTACGATGGCCGTCGTAGTGCTTCTCAACTCGTCGAGATAGAACGTTTCAGACTTTAGCGAGGAATGAAACGATTCGATGGAGGCATTATCAGAGGGTGTCCCTTTCCGGGACATACTCATGGTAATGCCTTTTCCTTTGACTGCCTGTTGATAAGCATAAGATGTGTAAACAGATCCTTGGTCACTGTGCAAGATACACCCTTTGGGGAGAGGGGGCAGCTGGGTCAGCGTATGCAGCACGAAATCTGTGTTTTGGCAGCTTCCTATAGAATAGGCAATGATTTCGCCGTTAAATAAATCCTGGATACTTGAAAGATACAGCTGTTTCTGGCCAAAAGGCAAGTATGTAATATCTGTGACGAGCTTTTGAAGAGGCTGATTTGCCTGGAAATCTCCTTTTAACAGATTATCGGAAATATGACAGGGCTGTCCTGTTCGTTTGCGTTTCTTCACCTTTACCCGGCATTGCCAGCCATACTTTTGCATCACACGCTGTACCGCTTTATGGTTAATAGACATCTCTCGTTTTAATAAGGCTGTGATTTTACGATAACCGTATCGAAACTTATGATCCCGGCACAACGTGCCGATTTTTCGTTCAACAATCTGCCTGGATGTTTCTTCCCGGCTCCTGCTCTTCCAGCGATAATAAGTGGATCTAGCAATGCCAAGATGCCGGCATATTTCCCTGACGGGCATGCTGGTTTTGAGTTCTTTCACTAATTCTACGGCTGTTTCTGGGACCACTTCCTCTCCAATTCTTTGTACTTTTTTAGTACTTCAATCTGTTGTTTCAGATACCGATTTTCTGCCTTCAACTTCTCCGCTTCACTTTCATGCTCAGTCCCTTTTCCAAAGGAATACTGCTTGCCTACTGGCTGTTCAAATCGATGAAACTCTCCTGCTTTATACCATTTCATCCATGTTTTAAGTTGTGTCTTATTTCGAATGTTTAATTCCTTCAAGACTTCTTTAACCGGCACCCCAGACAATCTCATTTTTACAGCCTTCATTTTTACTTCCGCTGGATAACTGACTCTTGTACCCATAGAAAAACACCTCCAAGTTACTTTCGAGTATTCCATACCCGTTTTCAACTTAAAGGTGTTTTTTTATTTGTCTCACTTTATGGGGTCAGTCCCAGTCCCAGACTGCATCTCTTGGCTTTTTTTATTCTCTTTAGCAAGAAGTAATGGCCTCTGCTCTGATTTCTTGCCATTCCTTGCTCCTTTTAACTTGCTGAGGTAAAAGCGAATTTCTGTCATCTTTCTTGTTTTTAATGTTTATTCCTCTAGAAGGCGGTCTAAAGGAGTAGCAGACACAACGCGAGGAGGGTGCAAAATGCATAATGAACATGTTGTCAAGCAGATGGTGAATGAGACAAAGAAGCAAGAACAAGCGAAAGGGAACACGAAAGGAATCCAGTGGTGGCAGCTTTCGCTGATTGGCATCGGCTCGATTATCGGGGCGGGTTTTTTATTAGGGACGGGACTTACCATTAAGACGGCCGGCACTTCTATGATTTTTGCTTATCTTTTAGGAGGGATTATTGCGTTCCTGGCCTTCAGTGCTTTGGCGGAGATGTCAGTTCACGATCCTCAGGAAGGCTCATTCCGGACGTATGCCAAACTCGCTTTTGGGCATCGGATGGGATTTGTCAGCGGATGGATGTATTGGATTTCCGGTGTGCTGATTATGTCGAGTGAAGTGACAGCTTTGTCCATTTTCACTCAGTACTGGTTTCACGATGTTCCATTATGGGTTTTTGCGATTATTTATTCGGTGCTCGCCCTTGGAATCAATCTTTTAGGGATGAGCAACTTCGGAAAAGTCGAGACGGTATTTGCTGTGATTAAATTGTCCACTTTAGTGATTTTTATCTTGTTTGGCGTCTTGCTTCTTTTAGGGGTTATTTCCCCGGGGGCCGCCAAGATGCATGCAGGGTCTGTTTTTCATATGTCTAATATGTTTCCGCATGGCTTTACCGGCTGGTGGTCTTCTCTTATTTTTGCCCTATTTTCTTTTGGGGGAATTGCCGTCATTGGAGTGACTTCCACCGAGCTTAAGCATAAGGAAGATGTCAGTAAATCAGGGATTGCTTTAATCATCGCATTAGTATGTCTATATGTCTTTTCTCTCTTTATGGTTGTATCAATGGTTTCTTGGACGAAGATTGGCGAGGGAGAGAGTCCATTCGTAACAGCGTTATCAAACTTCCCGATTCCTTATTTGGGGACCATTTTTAATATCATTATTATTAGTGCGGCATTTTCAACGATGGTCGGGTCGCTGTTTTCTATTACAAAGGTTTTAATCTCCTTGTCAAAGGATGGGGATGCACCAAAGTCGTTGTCTCATATAACCGAAAAAGGAGTTCCTTTGCGAGCGCTGATCCTTGGAATATCCGGGCTGGCTGCGTCTGTTATTGTTTCTTTCTTTCTGCCGAGTACCGTGTATGAGTATCTAACCACCGCAGCAGGAGTAACGCTGATTTTGAATTGGTGTATCATTTTATCTTCCCAAATTAAACACCGGAAGACTTATATGACCAGGGAAGCTGTACACACTTTTAAAATGGCGGGGGCACCTTTTACCTCCTATACTGGAATTTTATTAATTGCCTTTGTTCTATGCGGCGCGCTTCTCCGAGCTAATGAGCGATATGGCCTATTTATCAGTCTGGGAATTGTTCTAATGATCTTCTTGGCTTCTGCTTTCTTTACAAAAGAGAGAAGGGGGTAAAAAGATGGGACTTGGAATGATGTTAATTAAACTTGCCAGTGGTTTTGTGGCTCTTGTGATTTGTATGAAGTGGACAGGTACAAAAGGAATCTCTAATTTGACTCCTATTGACTTTATCTGGAGTATTATGCTTTCGGAAATATTCGGAAACGGCCTTTATGATCCACAAGTGAAATGGTATGTCGTGTTGATCATGCTCCTGGCATGGTGTGCGATCAAATTACTGTTTGATAAAATTATGTTTCATACAGATAAGGTGGAAATTTTTATATCTGGAAAGGAAGTTTTAATTATTCGTGATGGAGAACTTGATCATAAGATGCTCGAAAAGAATTGCCTGGATTTGAGAGATTTAAAAGAAGCATTAAGAAAGCAAAGCATCTTTTCCATCAATGAAGTGGAACATGCATATTTAGAAAAGGATGGAAGTATAACAGTCAAAAAGAAAGCGGCATTTGAACCGGTTACAAAGGGCGATTTAAATATAAAGGTTAAATGATAGCTATTCGATTAACGTTGGTTTAAGGAAATAGAGAAAAGGGAAAAGCGCAGGACGGAAGAAAATAGATAGAAGGAGGAGTCTTTCATGGCTAATAACAATGAGAAAGATAAAATGACAGTCGAAGAGGCTGGCCGCAAAGGCGGAGAGACTACAGCCCGTAAACATGGCAAGGAATTTTACCAGGAAATTGGAGAAAAAGGCGGCGAAGCACGCGCTGAACAGCGTGAGAACGACGATGATAATAAATAAAATGAGGAAGCTGTTCTATTAGTCAGTAAACATGACTTTTAGAACAGCTTCTTTTTTCTATAGTAAACATCGTTCCTATGGGTTTGAATATATTTCCATAAAGGAAAAATAATCTTCAGAGAAAAGGTAAAAAAGCCAGGCGGACTACCTGGCCTTCAAAGTATGATAGTTAAGGAATAAGGGGGAAAAGCATTTTATGATCTTGTCTTGTTATAGGGGACAACAGAGATTATGCGGTACCGCAGCTTAGACAGACTCGTATTAATAAGTTGTTGTGATAGAGTGTATTGAGTAGGAAGCATTTAAAGAGGACTTAAATCCAAAGAGCAACGTCTATTAAACATGATCCTGGGGAGTGCTTGTGTTTCTGGCTTGCTAAATGACTTTTCGTGGGATATCTTGACAGTCAAAGAGAAGCACACATCAACACACTGATGACTTTCTCATCTATATAACCAATCATTCTCTCTTTCCTTATTTTCTAATATAATGATTCTGCGATGGATCTTATTCTACTAGTGCTATTCATAAGGGGATACAAAAGAGAGTAATAAAAACTTTATAAAATGTTAATTCTTACAAGAAGTGCAATGAGGACTTGCAACAGCAATTGAATATTTACAACTAGGTCAGTATCAGTTGTTGTAATTCTGACGCCTCTTGAGTTCTCAACGTATGTTTGCTGCCGATTTACTTGGCTTGATTTTAGTCTTCCTAATAAATCTTGTGTAATTCTTTCGGCTTTTTCACTATCCGCAATTGATATGCTGATAACTAATGCGATGGCAGCTTGGAGCGCTACTTGCACAGAGAGTGCAGCTTGTGTGTCAGTTGTTACAATCTCCACATCTGCCGAGTCAATGACGATAATCTGCTCAAAAGATTGTTGGATTGTTTCAATTGTCCCAGTTAAATCCTGATTCTCATTGCTTAATGGATGACTTGATGAGGGGTCTAACGCACTCCAACTTCTATGGCATCTTCTTTCAGTTAGATCCATACCCTGCACTTCAGGGGCTTCACCGGCCCATACCCTACTTTCCTTCATTCTTTATTTCTCCTTATCATTTTTTATTTTTCCTAATGACCTATTTCTCGACATTTTTTGTTAGATTCTCTACGTTCTTTTTTAAATCTTTTAAGAGATTTTGTAATTCTTTCTTTTCACGTGCACTTAGTTTTGGTTTGTTCATTTTTGCCCCATGCTTCTTAAACAATTCACCAATCAAAAGGTCCATACTGGTTCTTGTGATTGAATCCTGTTGTTTGCCAAATTTCCCTGCCACTTAAACCCCTCCTTAATCATTTATCTACTGTTAAGATATGTACGGTGGAGGACAGATGTATGGATGCTTGTACTGAGTTATTTGCCTTTTTCTACAGGGCACCGTGTATCGCTCATCTTTTGTTTTAAGCTGTTCGTAAATTTAGTCCATTACACAACGATAAGCAAAGTATTAATTATTCATGACAATGTCCACAAAATGAGAGACATGAGGCAGCATGTCGATTTCCTTTTTTCTTGTACAAAGATAGGTAGGCCGCTTAATATCAATATCTTTAACATAGACCCTTGCGACCTGTTTTTGCTGAATATAGTCGGCTACAGCGATGGAGGGAGCCAGCATGACGCCAAAACCCGCGGCAACTGTTCGGATCGATTCATTTAATCCATATAGCTGCATGCCGATCTTTGGCAGAGGGGTTTTATGAAGATTGCATAAGGCAAGCAACAAATCTTTAGTGGAGCTGCCTTTTTCCCTTAAAATAAATGGCTCATCCATTAACTTTTCAAATGAAATGGTTTCTTCAGCAAGATGGTGATGGGAGGGAACAATAAAACAATATTCCAAATCCATTAGGAATTGATAATCCAAATCGGGGTGATGCTTGCTTTCTTCAATAACGAAAGCTAGATCGGCTTTATAGTGGAGCAGCTGCTCGATGACTTGCTGTGTATTTTCTGTTTTTACATTAATCATGACAGATGGATACGTTTCTTTGTAATGACACAACCATTTAGGCAATAGGAAATTGGCCGGCACGTAGGAGGCGGCAATATTTAAGTCATCTACTCCTGAATCTTTTATTTGGTCTATCTTATTTTCTATGTCATTCTCCAGATCAAACAGTCTCTGTGCTTGTTTATAGAGAAACTCACCATTAGGTGTAAGGGTGATTCCTCTTCCTTTTGATTCAATTAGCGTAAATCCCATTTCTTTTTCTAAATTCCGAATTTGAATGGTAACAGCTGGCTGACTAATTCTAAGGATAGCTGCTGCTTTGGAAACACTTTTCAATTCAGCCACTTTTGTAAATAAGCGAAGTGCGTGTATATTCATCTTTAAATCCCTACCTATAAATATAATTTATAAAACAATATAAATTATATATTATATTTATTGTTTTTACTTTTGTATTCTTTATATAGAGGAATAAAAATCTACAGATTTCACAACAGATGACTAACAGGGAGTTATAAACATGAAAATTGTTGTACCAAAGCCTTTTATGTATAAGGCAAAGACAAGAGCTGTTCTTTTACTTCATGGTTTTACCGGCAATACGATTGATGTCAAAATGCTCGGAAGGTATTTGCAGGAATACGGTTACACTTGTCATGCTCCCTTATATAGAGGGCATGGAGCAGATCCAGATCGACTCATTCAAACAGGTCCTGAAGATTGGTGGAGAGATGCAGTAGATGGGTATGACCATCTGACTTCAGAGGGATATGAGGAAATCGCTGTTATTGGTATTTCATTGGGAGGAACCTTCGCTTTAAAATTGGCTTCTTTTTTAAAAGTGAAGGCGGTTGTCTCGATATGTGCCCCTGTCTTAGCAAAAGATATCGAGGGTTTATATAGACGTGTGAACGATTACGCAGAAGGATATAAAAAATTTGAAGGGAAAAGCGATGGACAAATACGAGTTGAAATGAAAGACTTCACTAACATGCCAGTGGCTTCTTTGCAGGACTTACAGCAACTTATTAGTCAGGTGAAAAATAGCTTAAAGGCGATTGCCTCTCCTGTTTTTGTTTTGCAGGGGAGATTGGATCATCCTGTCTATAGAGAAAGTGCGGATATTATCTTCAATACAGTGAATGTAGAAAATAAGCTTATTCGCTGGTATGAAGATTCGGGTCATATTATTACACTAGGGAAGGAACGCCAACAGGTGTATGAAGACGTCCGTATGTTTCTAGATTCCCTCGAATGGAAAAGACAGAGTGAATCTGATGATAACCATGAGTAAAGACAAACAGGCTGCCATGAACAAAGAGCATATCCAACAAGGCACGCCAGCCTTCAAAAAAGCTAATTTTGCATTATTTGCCGCTGGTTTTATTACGTTTGCCAACCTATATATTACCCAGCCGCTCTTGCCAATCTTCACGAAAGAGTTCCATGTCACACCAACAATGGCCAGCTTGTCTTTATCGTTAACTACACTTTCGCTGGCATTTGGTCTGCTTATTTTCGGTTCTCTTTCCGAGGCATGGGGACGAAAAAATATCATGTCCATTTGCATTGTCATAGCCTCTCTGTTAACTTTGGTCGTCGCATTTTCACCGTCTTTTAAGCTTCTTCTTATGCTGCGGATTATACAGGGGTTTGCTTTTGCTGGAATTCCTTCTATTGCTATGGCTTATTTAGGAGAAGAAATAGAGGGAAGAAGCTTAGGTGTGGCCATGGGTCTTTATATTAGTGGAAATTCCATCGGTGGACTTGCAGGAAGAGTGCTTATGGGAACGATAACTGATCTTGTTTCCTGGACAGCAGGTATGATTTTGCTAGGAAGCATCAGTCTAATTGCCTGTGTGTATTTTATGTGGGCGCTTCCGCCTTCCAAGCATTTTGTCTCACAGCCATTAGCTTTAAGGCCGCTGTTCCGGTCGCTCATGTCTCATTTGAAAGACCCGGTCTTGGTGTCATTGTTCTTGATCGCTTTTTTCTTGATGGGCAGTTTTGTAACTGTGTTTAATTATCTTGGTTTTAAGCTGACGGAACCGCCTTATTATTTAAGCATGACAATTATCGGCTGGATTTTTCTTGTTTATTTAGTAGGCACATTTAGTTCAACTTGGTTTGGCATACTTGCTGACAGGTATGGACGCCCTTTATTGATACTGACGGGCACAGTGCTTATGCTGTGCGGTGTGTTACTGACCTTGCCCATACCAATATTTTATAAACTGATTGGTATTGTGATATTTACATTCGGATTCTTTGGCGCCCATTCTGTTGCAAGCGGGCTAGTAAGCCGACATGCTACGCACGATATTGCTCAAGCCTCGTCCCTTTATTTATTTGCCTATTATTTAGGATCAAGTGTCGGTGGAGCAACAGGCGGTGTGTTTTGGTCGCTCTTTGGGTGGTCTGGAGTGACAAGCTTTACTATAGGATTATTAATCATCTCTCTTCTTTTAGTTCTAAGGGTAAAAAAACTATCTAAGGCCTGATAGGAAAAGGTATTGGGTAATAGAGAAAGAAGCTAATCCCTTCTCTATCCCCTTGTTAAAAGCCTCCTTTTTACTTATTACAGTTAACCGGATTTGGCTCGTCACCTTTGCTGGTAAATGATAGAATACAAGTGACAGAGGTTTAGAGGCAGGGGAGGTAAAGTGTGATGCAGGTTATTCGCACCTTGATTGTAGATGATCATGCTATCGTTAGAATGGGTGTAAAAATGCTTCTCGGAAAGCAGGGAAATATTGAAGTGGTGGGTGAAGCGGCTGATGGGCAAGAAGCTGTTGAGAAGGCGTTGTCTCTAAAGCCGGACCTCGTTATTATGGATCTCAGCATGCCTCCTGGCAAAAATGGTTTAGAAGCCACACGAGAATTAAAACAATCCCTTCCTGAAACCCAGGTTTTAATACTTACCATGCATGATGATGAGGATTATTTGTTTCAGGTGCTGCAAGCAGGCGCTTCAGGCTATATTTTGAAAAATGCACTTGATTCAGAATTGCTTACCGCCGTTAATGCCGTATGGGAAGGGCAAGCTTACTTGCATCCCTCTGCAGCTAAATCATTAGTGGAAGATTTTTTGAAACGAGTGAACTGCGGGGAAGATCTTTATACTTATAAATTGTTAAGCAACCGGGAAGAGGAAATACTCGTATTCATTGCAAAAGGCTACAGCAATAAAGAAATCGCTGAGATCTTATATATTAGTGTAAAAACGGTGGAGACTCATAAAAGCCGGATAATGGATAAGCTTGGCCTTCAAAAAAGACATGAACTAGTTGCCTATGCAATGAAAAAGGGGATGCTCAGTCTTGATCATCCCTTATAAACTATATAACGAACCAGAGAATATCAGGGAAAGCCCTGATATTTTTTTGTGTTTTCTGCCTTTATAATAAATAAAAAGTTATGAAAGGAAAGGATGAAGTATGGATAACAATATATTGGTCTATGCAGATAATGCCGAGCATGCACTAGAAGCTGTTAAGCGTGTTGTAAAGTGCGAGTCCGGCCCTTCCACAGCAACCATTACTTTTCTTTATATCCTTCCTGTTTCCGATCATCTGCAGGAAGTTTTTCAGGAGGGAGTGAAGCTTGCGGAGAAGCTTCATCACTACTCAGAATTTTTTCAGGAAGCAGGCAACTATCTCAACGAATTACAAATAAACCACAAGAAAATGGTTCGAATGGGGAACCCTTCTCAAGAAATCGCTTTAATCACCCAGTCGGATTGCTATGATTTGTTGGTTATTGCAAAGACTGCAAGTGAAGAGAGTGTAAAGTTAATTACACAAAAAGCAAAATGTCCTGTTTTCACTTTAAAGAACAACCATGAGCATTAATATTTTAACTGCTGTATAAAGTTTTGTAAGTGTCTGAAATGTTGCACGAGCTGGTTATAAGTGGATAAAGCTGTATCCCAATTTTCTGCTTTGGCCGCTTGTTCTATACCTTTGCTCAATTGGGTGAATTGCTCTGCATAAATGATAGCTGCAGAGCCTTTTAAATTATGCGCAGTTTTTACAGCCAAATCTTCTGAACGTTCCACAATCGATTGATGAAGGCGCTCCATTAAATCTGGAGTTGCTGATAAAAACATCTCCAGAAGCTCCTTTACCATGCTGCTGTCTCCGTAGCTTTTCTCCAGCCGATGGATAGCAATAGGGGCACTTTCCTGACCCTTACTAAGTACATCCACTTTTGTCTCCGGGAGAGGCGACTCGCTTTTCGGCATCCAATGCTCAAGGACTTCACGCAGCTTCTCAAGTTTGACCGGCTTGCTTAAATAATCGTCCATGCCTGCCTTCAAATATTTTTCTCTATCGCTTTTCATAGCATTGGCGGTCATGGCGACGATTGGTATTCGTTTCTCTAATGGGGGACTGTTTCGGATTGCTTTTGTCGCTTCTATTCCATCCATTATGGGCATCTGAATATCCATTAAAATTAAAGCGTAGTCATGTGTAGTTATTTTTTTAACCGCTTCTTGCCCGTTAGTGACGACATCCGCCGTATACCCTAATTTTTCCAATTGAAATAAGGCCACCTTGCGATTCATCGGGTTGTCTTCTACTAGAAGAATTGGATGGTTCCTATTTATTCTTTCATGCTGACCGGTCATGCTATTCGTTTTCCTTTCCTCATTTGTGCCTTTTTTTGGTAGAGGATGGGCTAGGCTGACTATACAATCGAAGAGCTGTGATTGTTTCACTGGCTTTGAAAGGCATGCGTCATACTCAGAGACAATTAAATCGTTGTTTTGTTCATTAAAATCATTAATTAAAATGAGATGAAGCTTTGACAAATAGGGAGTTTGCTTAACGATTTGGATAAACGTAGCAGGGTTCATTCCGAGATTCTCCAGATGAACGATAACGAGGTGATAAGGCTGTCCGTTAACAGCTTCTCTTTGCAGCTCTGCCAGTGCATCGATGCCATTATCAACACTTTTGTTCATCATTCCCCATGAGCTAACATACTTTTGCAAAATCTCACATTCCTCTGGATGATCATCTACAATTAATAGGCGCAGATGCTCCAAGGGCATATCAACCATGCGCTGTTCCATTTGCTTAGATGACTCCTCGATCGAAAACGGCAGGTTAAACCAAAAAGTTGATCCGTTTTCTTTCTCGCTTTCTACACCTATCTCTCCGTCCATCAGTTCTACTAGCCGTTTTGATATGGCCAGTCCAAGGCCAGTCCCGCCGAATTTGCGAGTGGTCGAACCGTCTGACTGGACAAAAGGTTGAAACAAGCCATCCTGTTCTTCATCTGAAAGGCCAATTCCTGTGTCAATAATGGCAAAATGGATAACGGCTTTCCCGTCCTTGACTTCCTTTAAGATCGCGCGTATAAGGACATTTCCTTTTTCCGTAAATTTAACGGCGTTGTCGGAAAGGTTCAAAAGAACTTGACGCAGCCTCCCGGGATCACCAATAAGCACGTTTGGAATGGAAGGATCTATATAGGTTAGAAGCGATATCTCTTTATGGCGAGCCTTTGGCAATAAGATTTCTGCAATTCCTTCCACTAATGAAGTAGGGGTGAAGGAGACGTGCTCTATCGTCATTTTTCCCGCTTCCATTTTGGAGTAATCAAGAATATCATTAATAATCGTCAAGAGAGCTTGAGACGAATCTCGAATAATGCTGATATATTCCCGTTGCTTATGATTGAGGGGTGTATCCATTAATACATCAACCATTCCAATAATACCGTTCATCGGTGTCCGGATTTCATGACTCATATTTGCAAGAAACTGTGATTTTAACTTCGAAGATTCAAGAGCGTGGTCTCGGGCTAGTGCTAGCGCCTCTTCCATTTTTTTGCGGTCTGTAATATCAATGCCAGATCCGACTACCTCGATGACAAAGTTGCTTTCAAAAATAGGGGAAAGGGAGATGTAAAATACCTTTCCGGCAAACGACCATTCATAGTTTACATTTTCTCCTTGAAAGGCTCGTTCATGATAGCTTTCTAATTCCATAGCTATATGTTTAGGAAAGATGTCAGATGGCGTTTTGTTTAAAGTGTTCATGGTCGTCAAGCCAATTTCTTGAGCGTTTTGTCCTGCCATTAACGTATAAACGATTTTTCTGTTTCTATCTTTTTTCAATTTAAATATTAGATTTTGCAGGTTTTTTACCGTGTGCTCAAAATTATCTCTGAGTGCTTTTTCCAAAGCTGCTTCTGTTTTTTTCCTTTCTGTAATGTCTTTTACAATACCTACAAAATGCATATCTTCCTCAATGAAAAACTGTGTAACAGCTAAATCCATCGGGAAAGTGGTCCCATCTTTGCGCTTTCCGGTTACTTCACGCCCAATTCCGATAATTTTGGCGTCACCGGTTTCCATGTAGTTGTCGATATACGTATCATGTTGGCTTTTATAAGGCTCGGGCATTAATGTATTTACTGTTTTTCCAATAATCTCCCCAGAAGAATAGCCAAATATCTTTTCTGCAGCTGGGTTGAATGATTCTATAAGTCCTTGCCGGTTGATCGTAATAATTCCGTCTATTACATGATCAATGACCAATTGGGCAATTTGTTCCCATCCATGCTCCTGTTTAGGATTCATTGTGTTCTCCTTTTCGTTAGCAAGCGTTCTTTTTCGTTTCATTTTACAAAAAAATAATGGGCCATTCCATAAATCTGTGTTTAGAAATCAGGAAATAAAGGGAAATTTCATCGTAACTAAGGGAATGCCCTGATACCCGAAAGGTGTTCTTTTTTATATGATGGAATGAAGAACAATAAGAAGATAATGGAGGAGATATATATGACAAAGTACGAGAATATTCTCGTCGCTGTGGATGGCTCGAAGGGAGCACAGCGGGCGTTCGCAAAAGCATTAGATATGGCAGTTAACCAGAAAGCCCGCTTAACGATTGTGCATGTAGTAGATGCTACAGTTTTCCTTCCGGTAGAGCAATACAAAGATATCATTACAGCAGGGTCAGAGGAATACGGCCGGGAGCTGCTTGACCGCTGTGAAAAGAAAGCAAAAGAATTTGGTGTAGAGAACGTTAGGACGGCTCTTGAATTTGGTTCTCCCAAAGGACAGATTCCCGGGGTGGTGGCGACAAAATATGAAGCGGATCTGATTGTCGTAGGCGCGACTGGCTTAAATGCACTAGAGCGCTTCTTATTAGGAAGTGTATCGGAGGCAGTTATTCGCTATGCCCCATGTGATGTTTTAATCGCGAGAGAGTAATCATAAAAAGAAGCGTTAGATAAGCAAGTATTGATGCAGAATCAGGGAATATCCCGATACCTGAAAAACATTCTATCCTCTATTATAAGAACTGAGAAAACAACATTTTTATGGGGGAGATACTTATGGAAAAGTACCAAAACATTCTCGTCGCTGTGGATGGATCAGAGGAAGCAAAGCGGGCATTAACAAAAGCAGCAGGCATGGCAGCCGAAAATAATGCCCACTTAATTATTGTTCACGTAGCGGACCTTAGATATCTTACTAGATTGGAATTGTATGAGCGTTCTATCGTGTCTGAGGCAGAAAAACATGGTCGTGAGATGCTTGATAACTATAAAGAAGAAGCAAAAAAATTTGGCGCAGAGAATATTAGCACAGTCCTTGAGTTTGGCTCTCCTAGAATGGAAATTCCAAAAAACATTGCAGCCAAATATGAAGCAGATTTGATTGTTGTAGGGGCAACGGGTTTAAATGCGGTAGAAAGATTATTAATCGGAAGTGTATCAGAAGCGATTATCCGTCATGCTACCTGTGATGTCCTGATTGCAAGGACAAGAAATAACTAGAGAAAAAGAACCTATTTGAAGTAAACGAGCAGTGAATAAATGGTCGTCCCCTCTCACTTCCAGTGTTTGCAGGCATTACACTGGAAGTGAGAGGGGATTTTGCTGTACCTAGAAAAATAGGAAAAGCTCAAACGTATTTCCTCACTTGAGAAGGAGCGCTTGATTAAACTAAATGTCTCACAAATAAAACCCTGTCTCGATGCAGTCCGTCATAGTTAGAGTAAACTGAAACGCCATCGATTTTTTTATCGCCTTCTTCAATAGCAAAGCCCATCTTGGCATGATAGGCAATCGAAGCCTTATTGACAAGGGAGGTTACACAGCGGACTACATTTCGGCCATGTTGCATAACGGCAGTAAAAAATGATTATACAAATGCTTTCTAATATCATGCCTTCTGTAATCAGGATGAACTCCACCCAAATGAATATAGGCTTCATTTGGGTGGAATTGAGAAAGGAAGCCTATTAGAAAGCCCACAAGCTTGCCATCCTTTTCTGCCATGAAACTTGTATGTGTAAAATGGTCAAAGAATAATTTTGGTAACATATCAGCCATATTCCTTCCCCCCACCATTCATTGATTAGGGGAGAAATGGTGTAATAATCAGGACCTCTCACTGAACGAATTTTCATTTATCCCTCCAATTGTGTAAGAAACCACATGCATTCCACTTTACCGTAAAGTGGAATGCATGTGGTTTTTTCGTTCTTCAATTAAAGAAAAGATGCTTGTTTCGTTGTTTGTGCACTTAAGAGCATGGAACATGAGGAGGGATTTTCACAGTTAATAAAATAAAGGGGTGAAAATTTGTCCCTCTCAAAAAGTAAAAAACTTTCCTTTTCTGTATAAAACCTTACAATCACAAGGTTCCTTAAGGGGTTAAAGGTTGGCATGAAAATTGCAATCTAATAAAGTGGATAAAAAAACCAATCTGCAGATAAGCTGTGCTTTTTTGAAAGCGATTGCCGGAATGGATAGACGGGTTAACAGCTCACACATAAGGCAGCATGCCTAGCTGTTTTTAGCGGCCATGCAGAAAGCATATGTTTATGAATTGAGCAAAGGTTTCAAAGGAAAAGGGGAGAGAAAAATGAGTCATGAAATTTTAGTAAAGGCAAATGAGATGAGGAATGAGCTAGTAGGCTATCGCAGATACCTTCATCAAAACCCCGAAATTGGATTTGAACTTCCTAACACTGTCGCTTACGTTGAAAAAATATTGACTGATATGGGAATGAAACCAAAAAAGTAGGAAAAGCCGGTCTTGTCGTAACCACCGGCAATGGCAAAACGATTTTGTTACGAGGGGACATGGATGCCCTGCCGATGGAAGAAAACACAGATTTGCCTTTTAAATAATAAATGTTTGGGATGTACATCATAATCTTATCTTCAGCTAAATATGATGAATAGTAAAGTGGAAGTCATGGGGGTGAAATATGCAGAACCAGCCACAGCTGCCTGGCCATGTTAGCGCTGAGCAGTTTAACCAGATGTTGGTCTCTCCTGAATCATTTGCTGCGAAGCCCGAGTCTCTTACTGAACAGATGTTTGTTGAGCGTTCACTGACAGAAAACAGATTTTGGCTCAGGATTATGAAGGAACATGCTTTGTTTTTGGGAGAAGGGTTTAATCGTAAGGATACACAGCTCATACAGCAAACAGACAGGTTTCACTACTATTTTGAACAGCAGGAAAAAAAGGCGCACCAAGTGCCAAACAATGTAGCGCTAGTAAGAAAATTAAATGAGGAAAGCATAGAGCTAGTCCATGGCTTCCGGAACTTCAAAAGAAATTTACTAATCATGATCATAAATTGTAAAGTGAGCGGTTTTAATTTTCCTTTACTTGTTGACCATATTGCAAGGGAAGCCGAGTATTTTATGCGGACGTTAAAAAAGTTTAATAAGGGAATTTTAGAGCCTATTCAGGATGCCATAATTAATGAAAATGTCTTCTGGCTTAGAATCATGATGGAGCATTCCCGCTTTATTTCTTCATTACTGGACCAATCTGAAAGGAACTTAGTTAACACCGCGAGAAAATTTGGAGACGATTTTGAGACACTATTAAATCAAGCAAGAGATGTGGAATCCATGTTGTATCATAAACAGCCAACATACCCAATTATCGGAAGAATGAATAAAGACAGCGAAAATGCTGCTACAGAACTGCGAGCATTCAAGAAAACGGGGCTCGATCTGATTCGCTCTTGCCAGATTCGTAATGTAATCAATCCTTTATTAGCAGACCATGTTTTGCGGGAGGCGGATCATTTCTTGTATATGATTCATGTCCTAGAGGAAAGGCTGAATAAGAAAATGGCGGAGCAGCAGCGCTAACAGTTCTTATCTTTAGAAGAAGTGAGTATATGATGAAGACTGCAAAGGCGGATTTTGTTGATGGATTTATACCAAAACATACTTATGGTTTAGTGGATTACACTTCCGTTGAAGGCGGGCATGTTTATTATTGTAAAGTTGATGGCCAGCGGCACCGTGTGAGAGGCGTCGATCAGCCAAATGCAGGTAATAAAGGTATCAGTTAGCAAGAAGGCCTCCAGGAGCTGATTAAACAGTGGAAGGCCTTTTTGCGCTTTTATTACTTAAAGATAAATCGTCTTTCTCCATGATCATTTTGCAATTCAAATAGTGCCGGATTGCTGACGAAGCGACTCAGAAGTATATAGGCTGCCTCATCCGTTATGTCATCAGGGATTGTAATTCCGCTAAATGAGACCGAAGAAATAGAGGTGTGAAAATCATACTTGAATTCATCATCCCCTGCATACACAAGTGCCAGCTTTCCTTTCCAATCAATTTGGTAAGTTTGATGTTCAGTCTTTGTAAATTTGATTTCATGAAAGGCGGACGCATCGTGACCGAGCAAATAAACATCAAATGCAGTCAGGTCTAGATTGAGCTCTTCTTGTTGCTTCTCGGATAAAAAATCAATTTTAAATTCCATTCCGTCTAATGCGGCCAGATCAAATGGTGCCTGATCGCTTCCTACACGAAAACCTTTATTATCCCAAGCTTCGGATGACAAAGTACAGCTGTGATAGTTATTCCATACAATCTTAGCTTGCCAATCGTCTGCTTCTTCGTGATCCTCTTCTTCTAAATCGTCCTCCGAATCATCCTCATCATAATCCGCTGTTTCTAAATGAAAATCAAAATACAATCCTGCTTTTCCTTCTAAGGCCTCTTCTTCTTCATATTTGAAATGAGCCCGCCATTCAAATCGGGCTATTCGATGCCCATTTGGCCAAGGGTTATCTACAAAATAAATCCGATCCATCGTTATACACTCCTTATTTTGCATTTTCACTGTTTCAGGCAGCTTCCCTTCTTTCTAATTACAGTGGAGATTCCAATAATGTAAATGTATTCAAATTTCATTGTATAATAGAAAGATCAGTAGAAACATCCTAATTTATTACTCGCTTTCTGTGAAGACTTTGAGAATTAATATATTTAGGGGGACTGTATATGAAAAATCAGTTCTATTTGATCAATGCTTTTACTAAAGAAGCGTTTAAAGGAAATCCTGCAGCCATCGTTTTCTTGAGAGAAGAGCGAGCGGAACAATGGATGAAATTACTTGCGAAAGAGTTAAATCAGCCAATCACCACTTTTATTACAAAAGGGGACAGTGATACCTATCAACTTAGATGGTTCACACCGGCTAAAGAAATTGATTTGTGCGGGCACGGGACATTAGGAGCCGCGCACATTCTGTGGAGCGAGGGCTTTTCTTCTCCGGACGAGGTTATTACGTTTGACACAAAGTCGGGTCTCCTGCAAACAGAGCGATTAGAGCAACAAATTAGTTTAAGGTTTCCTATAAAAGAATCCGCTTATGTAGAGGCAATCGCTCAATTACAGCGGACTATTAATTTTCCTATAAAAGAAGCTGCCTGGGCAGAAGATCGTTATATTTTAGAGCTGGAAAGTCAAGACATGGTTCACAACACCATACCTAATATAGAAGCGGTGAAAGAGTTAGAAGGATCAGGCCTCATCATTACTAGCCGAGGAGCAGATACATACGATTTTGTATCAAGGTATTTTGCCCCTAAGATAGGAATCGATGAAGATTATGTGACTGGTTCTGCCCATTGTGCCTTGGCATCCTATTGGCGCAGCCGCCTAAACCAAGAGAAATTTATTGCCTATCAAGACTCAAAGCGCGGGGGCGAAATAACGCTGACAATCCAAGGAGACACAGTGGAATTGAGTGGAGACTGCATTACGATGATTAAAGGACAGTTATCGTAAGAGAAAACTGGCAAACTCATTTAACTGATGTTCTTTACACATGATGAGCCATATAGTATAGACCTAAATCGGCTGTGTTCGTTTATGATGCATACGAACACAACCAATTTCAGTGTAAGATTTCTCATGAGAAATACTACGTAGTTGATAGACGTTAAAGAAGAGAAGGCAATACAGAAAGGAATGAAATCAATGAATATTACAACATTTATAGGCAGTTCTAGAAAAGAAAGCAATAGTGAACGTCTTGCAGATTTAGTAACGAAAGATATCAAACATCAAAAAATTTATCTAAAGGATTTATTTATTCAACCGATTCACGATTTGCGTCACGCGGAGGGCGGCTTTCAATCAGTAGAAGATGATTATGACATCATCATCAACGCTTTCTTAGAAAGTGACATCGTTATCTTTTCTACGCCTATCTACTGGTACACTATGTCGGGGATCATGAAAAATATGGTTGATCGGCTCAGTCAGGCCATCCGGGATGAACGGTTTCCGCAGTTCACTGAACATTTACAATCTGTAGAAGCCATCGTTCTAGCTGTCGGCGGCGATGAACCAAAAATTAAAGGACTGCCTCTTATCCAGCAATTCCAATATACGTTTGATTTCTTAAATATGCATTTTTCTACCTATATTTTAGGAGAAGGCAACCGGCCGGGTGATATCTTACAAGATCAGCAAGCACTAATACAAGCAGAACTATTAAATAAACGATTAAAGGAGTTAAGCTAGGGAAAGCGAAACCTTCTACGCTTCATAGGAGCAATTATCTCTCCTCCATTCATGCAGTTTTGAAACATTTCTATGCGGGTAAATGGAAATCAATAACAGCAGAGGAGAGATCAAAATGATTAAACTTGAAACGGAATTGGAAGGAAAGAGGGCATTATACGGAGAAGTATGTAGCTTATTCGAACATCATGGGCTCGTCATTGGCGGGAACTGGGAATTTGATCACGGAATGTTTGATACGACCTTGTATAGTGATGGGGGAGAATCGATTTACTTGCGCCTGCCATTCGATGTAGAGTCGGGCATGCTGGATGAAGATGATGCCTTGCTCGTCTTCAAAACACCTTTTGTCATTAAGCATATCGCCAATATTGGCTTAGATGATGATGAAAGCCCGGCGCTTGCATCCACCGGGTTGGATCAATTCCAAAGTCCGGATGACAAGGATGCGCCAATACATCGGAAAACGAATTGGGCCCTAGAAGGAGAGCAAAAGATTGCTCAAATAATCGATGAAATTCAATTTAGCCAAATTTAATAGGAGAAGCATCTTTAACTGTTCATAGCAGTTTGCTTGAGCTGGCTTTTATAGGCCGGCTTTTTGATTTCTCTGAGCTCGCCCAATTAACCCTGCAGTCCAGGTTGATAGAGAAGCCCCTTTTTTTCTATTTGTTTGGTTAATTCTTCAGCAAAGGGGAGATGGGGATGAATCGTATACCGGACCGGATTTGGGGTTAATCCCATTGTTTCCTGCAAAGGAAGTAATCTCAGCCAGCCCTCAAGCTGTAATGCTCTTGCGATGATAAGATCAAAGTGATCTGCGATGTCAGGAGAGCAGCCGTTTACTTCTATGAAGTGCTGCATCAAGTCATCCCATTGCTCCTGTGTCGAAACTAATTGAGTTCTCATAATGTGCTGAAATGAGTGGCACTTTCTGCAAATAAGTTGGATATCTATGAGATGGCACACCTTATTTGCAAAATCGTATTCTTCTATCTCGTGAAGATGAAGGTGCCTCATTTCCTTCCCAGCCGCAGGGACCCATCCACAAATCGAGCATTTTTTTCCTTGCTGCTCCAATACTGCCGGGCGCAATTTTTTCCTCCAAAGGTGGTCTGTGACCGTCTTTCTGACCGTATTTCCGTGAAACATTGGAGGTTTAGCTGAAGGAAGCAGCTTAAAGTTCGTTAGGTCCCATTCTTCTGTCCTCATAAAATCATCTTCCTTTCTGTAAAAGTCAAACATTCAATCAAGTGGTTGAATGGGAAACATTTAAATAAATCTTCTTACTCTATGACTGTTACTCTGCCATCTTTATATTCGAATAAATAATCGCCTTCTTCGGCTAATAGAACAGGCAAATACTGATTGATCATTTCAGCAATCCCTAAATTGTCAGGGTTCATTATCCAATCGATGTGTTTCCAATCGAGAATGCCTTCTCTTGTTTTTTTATTGGTTCATTTCCTAATGCGGGATCCACTTCAAATAAGTACACGTATAATCCATCTTTTTTTCGATCACTCGTATCCCAGGTAATAATCCCTTTTGAATAATATTGATTTACTTTGAAGCTAGTCTCCTCAAACACCTCGCGAATGGCACCCTCATCCTCTGTTTCACCCGCTTCATATTTACCGCCAACACCGTTCCACACGCCCATGATAGGCGGCTTTTTGCGGTTTAACATTAAGATCCTATCATGACTTTTAAAAAACAAACATTGTATTTAAACACGTAATCAGTCCTCTGCTTACATTCATTTTTATCGTCTAATTATAGAATACTGTCTAAATTAAATGATCACCAGTATCAAATAGTTTATAGTAATTTTGTGGAGAGGCTGGACGATATTTACAAATTTCAATAATAATAAAGAAAGAACAAGCCCGAAAAAGCTTTATTGCTTTCTTAAATAATGGGCTCTGTTAAAGAGGCATGCTGTTTTTTTCAATTGCCGATTGTAACGGAAAGGGTCCGCTTGCAGTGAAAATCATTGTAAGTATGAAGCTGAATAATGCCAAAGAAGAAGCAAGGAAGCAGAATGATATTTAAAAGCTAATTTTAGCGAGCACTTTAGAATTTACGATACTTTGTACGATAATATGGGCAACTTTAGATTTGAATATGCGGCTAAGGTGAAGGAGGAGGAAGGTGGGACACCAGTCTTACTTTGTGTACTTTAGAGGTCTAGACTGCAATAGCCAAGGAGCCTTTATCCTATTGGCTGCCTGCCATATTCGCTGTTAGCGGGTTCGTTCAGCTCTTATATATATGATTGAACTTAAAAAATCCATTCTTTTGGAGAGAACAGGGGGAAGAAATGAGAGTTTGTATAGAGAGTTTCGAAGGTTCGTATCCTTTTTATGTTGACGAAGTATTATCTGTTTTTGGTGAGGAAGTTAAAGACTTTAATTGGGTTTTTACTGATATTGAAGGCTACATTTTTCATGAAGAGAAGGAGGTTACATTACCAGAGCTTGAAGGGGATCTCGTAGTGTTAACAGGAAGTGAACTCTATTCTATTATTCAAGAATATAACATTCTATTAATATTCGGAGTCATTACCTGTGTTAGCCTTGATTTTAATATAGATGAAGTGAATGAATTTCCTTCTATTAACGATAACAGTTACTATTGGAGCAGAAATTACAAGTCTCCGCTTAAAGAAGCAAGAATTGAATTTGGTTTTTTTGATACGACCGTTGTCATTGTAACTACTGATGAGGCAGATTTAGTTGGAAAACTCAAGAGAAGTTTCCCGGCAATGTGTACTTTTGATGCCTTTTTAGAGAAGAGTTAGAAGGAGTTGGTAAGATATATTTTATTGAAAGCCAATAAAAAATACTATATGCCAATCCATTCTTTTGGCGTTCTCATTTTCTCTGCCATTCATTAAGATTCCCGATAATAGTTATGAGGTAGTCAGATAAATTTACGGTAAAAATTTATTGAATATTCAAAATTTAGACGTTAAAATTTTAATAACTTAAATGTATTGAAAATTCATCAAGCAGGATCAAATAACTAGGAGGGAAAGCTTGTTGGCCGTGTCTGTAGAGTCTGCCGTAAAATATTCAAATCCATATAAGAAATGAGGATGACAAATGAGCAAAGTCGATCTTTTATTTAAAAACGCCAATGTACTAACATTAGACAGCAAAAATCATCGGGCTGGCTCCGTCGCAGTATCAGAAGGCAGGATTGTTGGCATTTGGAAAGAGAAGGAACCTTCAAAAAGTGAATTGGAAATAACAGCCCAAACAGATGTGGTGGATTTAAGAGGAGCCACGCTTATTCCGGGATTTATCGACACCCATAATCATATTTTGGCATACGGACAAATGAAAAACCAGTTGAACTGTGGCACGCCGCCTAACCGGACAATAAACGATATAGTGGAGATTATTCGAGAGAAAGCCAAAGAAATACCGGCCGGAGAATGGATTCAAGGATATGGCTATGACGACACTCTTCTTCTGGAAAAGCGTCATATTACTAGAAAGGATTTAGATCAAGCGGCTCCTCATCATCCTGTTTACATTACACACACCTCCGGGCACCTGGCTGCAGTCAACTCACTGGCTTTGCAAATAGGTGGTTTAACGGACACGATTTCTGATCCACAAGGCGGACACTATGGACGAGATGAGAAAGGCCGCTTGAATGGAGTGCTGTATGAATCAGCTGCCATGCAGCCAGTTATGAATCAGATGCCTAAACTGACTGTAGATGATATGGTCAATGCATTAGGCGAAGCGGCAAAGGACTATGTAGCACAAGGAATTACAACGAATTCAGATGCAGCCATCTTCGGAAAGGATGATTTTGAAGCTCATTTAAAGGCGGCAGAAAAAGGGGTAAACCCTATGCGCACGCAATTGCTGATTATGCATCACCTTCTTCGTAAAGGAGGCATGTTCGAGGGGTATTCGGCTGCTGAACTGGACAGAGAAATTAGGGAGCGCTCTGGCGGTATGGCCAGACTTGATAGTGCGAAATTGTTTCAGGATGGCTCTATTCAGGGGTTGACGGGAGCTTTGCGACAGCCATATTATCAGAATCCTGATGTTACTGGTGGTTTGATTCATCCACAGGAAGCCTTTAATGAAGAAGTGGCCGATCTTCATCAGCGCGGCTTTCGGATTGCGACCCACGGAAATGGGGACCGCGCTATTGGTTCGATAGTAGAGGCATATGAATATGCTTTATCTAAGCATCCTCGCGGCGATCATCGGCACCGCATTGAACATGTCCAGACCGCTACATCAGAGGATTTAGCAAAAATGAGGGAGCTTGGGATAGCTGGTTCGTTTTTCATTAACCATGTCTATTATTGGGGAGACCGCCATGAAAAAATTTTTTTAGGACCAGAGCGAGCAAGGCGTATCAGTCCGTTAGCGGAAGCTATTAAGTTCAACTTGTTGTTTACGCTTCATTCTGATTGCCCGATTACGCCTATTTCACCGTTATTTTCTGTGTGGGCAGCAGTGAACCGTTTGAAAAAGGACGGCAGCATTCTCGGACCTGAGCAACGCATTGATGTCATCGCAGCGTTAAAAGCCATGACTATTTACGGAGCCCAGCTAAACTTTGCTGAAAGCGTTTTAGGAAGTATTGAGATTGGAAAGCAGGCTGATTTTGCTGTGCTGGAGGCAGACCCTACAGCAATCCACCCAGAGGAAATTAAAGACGTTTCCATCCTCGCTACTTATATTGCCGGACAACCAGTTTATGGACATGAAGCGATAAAAACTTCCTAAACCGGCTATTAAAAGGCTGATGGCTCAAAAAATTGATTCTCATGGCAAGATAGGGACTAAGGGCAATTTACAGTATGCTGAAGCTATTTACGGACCAATAAACTTTAGGGGGAATCCATTTGAACGGATCCACATATGGTCTTAATCCAAAAATGATCATATTTTTGCTATTTATGGGTAATTTGATCTCTGGTCTGGATCGCTTTCTTATTAATTATGGAATTGTACACATCTCCAAGGATTTGCAATTGAACGCTTCTTCAACAGGATTGATATTAAGTATTTTCTTCTTGGGATATGCGATTATGCAGCTTCCCGGTGGATGGTTAGCTGATCGATTTGGTGCTAAATTAATACTTTTCCTTTCCATCGTTGGTTTTTCCCTGTTCACTGGCTTGACAGGATTAGCTTGGTCGCTTGCTTCGCTCATTGCCATTCGCTTTATTTTTGGCTTGGCAGAAGGCAGTTTTTTCCCTGCAGGGGCAAAATTAATTTCTTCCACCATTCCTCAAGAGCAAAGATCCCGGGCGATGTCTTTTTATCTTTCCGCACTGACGATTGCAGGTGTTGCCGCGCCTTTATTAGCTACAACGATGCTTCTTCAAATTGGCTGGCGGATGATGTTCGTGGTCATTGGGGTGTGCGGCTCTTTAATCGGCTTGTTGTATTGGTATTACTTAAAGCCGAAAAGAGAGCGTCCGCACCAGGAGAGCTCACCATCAATGGATGAACAAGCCGAGCCTCCGGTAAAAGGTGTATTTAAAGTGTTGTTGAAAAATCCTATTGTATGGAGCTTAATGATAGCCTCTTTTGCCTACGGTTTTATTAGCTGGGGAACTGCCTCGTGGGTGCCGACTTATTTGGTAAATGAACGAGGGCTTAATTTGCGGGCTTTAGGTATCTTACAAATGATTCCTGCTGTCACGGGATTTGGTTTCTTTCTTCTAGCTGGTTATGTACTGGATAGAGTCAAGTCTGGCAATGAAAAATGGTTTGGAGCTGCTGCTGGAATAGGAATTGCAGTGATGGTGCATTTAATGTTCAATGCCCAGACGATTACAGGGTTAGTGATCTATCAATCGATATTGCCTATGTTCGCGGGGGTGCTATCAGTTGTTATTTTTAGCTTGCCGATCAAGCGCCTGCCGGAGGCGGTGGGTGGATCAGCTGTCGGAATGATTAACCTTGGTATGCAGGTAGCCGGTTTTGTTGCTCCGATATCAATCGGCTTTATGATTGATCTTTTTAACGGTTCCTATGACGGAGTCGTCTGGCTGCTCGTTGTCTTTGGCATTGTTTGTTGTTTAGCTTTCCTTACACTTACTCCGGATAAGGAAAATAGGGTGGAAGAGAATATTGAAACAAAAATTCCAATAAGCAGATAAAAAAGGAGGAGAGTTGTTGGAAACAACTCTCCTCCTTTTATACTTTATAAGCTACCTCATTTGTCGCTAACGCACGTTCTTTACAACGTGTTTTTTAGGGAAGGCTGGTTTTACCTCAGCAATTAAGATCGCTGTCATAATTAGTACAGCTCCTATTACCATCCGTGCCGTTAATACTTCATGTAAAATTAAAACAGATAACAGCATACCGAAAAATGACTCTGTCGATAGGATAATGGCTGCCTTTGTAGCTGTGGCATACTGATGGGCAATATTTTGAAAAAGATAGGCAATCGCTGTTGAAAAAACCGCTAAATATCCAATTGAGTATAGCGCTTCTTTTTCAATGGTTGTTGGTATGTCGCCTCGAATGAAGACAACAACTATGCTAATCAGCGTAGCTGTGATGAATTGCATCATTGTCAGTGAAATGGCATCCTCTTTTTGAACAAAAAGATTCGTATAAAAAATATCAAAGGCAAAGGCAAAGGCGCACACAAGCGACAATGTATCACCTATATTGATCGTCATGGAACCTTGCAATGATAAAAAACCGATCCCTACAAGAGCCATGATTGAGCCGGCTACCTCATATCGATCAAGCTTGCGCTTGTAAATGAGATAAGCAATAAGCGGTACCACCACAACATTGACGGCTGTTAAAAAGGCATTTTTAGAAGGGGTAGTGTATTGCAAACCGACTGTCTGTAAAGCAAAGGCAATATATAAAATGGTTCCTAAAACGGCTCCTTTCCATAGGACCGATTTAGTGAATTTTTTAAATTTATATCCAAACAGCAGTGCAAGGATGAGTGTAGCTAAAGTAAATCTTCCTGCCATTACTTGATAAGCGTTTAAATATTCGAGTGCCATGGCAGTGACAACAAATCCGCTTCCCCAAATAACTGCTGTAATTAGCAGCATTCCGTCCCCTATATATTGTTTCATCTCTTCTCCTCCTGACTAAAATAAGGATATCATGAGAAGGGATACAATGATTTAAGTGTTTTTCTAAATTTTTAAGTTTATTTTTGGACGGATTCCAATGTTACAGTCTTTTCTTCGATCGTTTGGAGCAGCAAGTATAATGTCACTGCTGAAGATAAATTTTCATAAAAAACGAGATCGTTGCTAACAGGGTCTATTAATTGGCGTATTTTCGCCAGACGGTAACGAATCGTGTTGGGGTGACAGTGATGGACGGCAGATACTTCTTTTACATTCCCTTTTTTTATCACAAAGGTGATCGCCGTATTTAGTAAGTCCCGGTCTGATTCTTTCTCCAGCAGCGCTCCCAAGTACGTTTTTACATAATTGTCCGCGAATTGCCCATCTTTTCGATAAAGCTCAATCAACAGCCGAACAGACGCCAGCTGCTTATAATGGCAAACAGGACGGCTCTCAATTTCGGCAATAATACGGGCATAGTAAGCTTCTTTGACGGCTAGGTGGAGCCCGGTCTGCGTAAGGTGAGCCTGACTGTAACCAATTGTTAATGCATCTGATGGAATCGCATAGAGCCCCATCCATTCCTTTAGTATGTTTTCAAATTGCAGCTGCTTGTTTCTGTCTGTAAAAATGACGAGCACACTTTGTTTGTATGTAGAAACAATGCCCGATTTTAAAAAAGAATCCAGGCGGGAAAAGGCAGACATCCATTCGTCGCTATCCGTCTGTTTCATATGAATATTCGCCGCAAACGCATAGTCGTCGAATGATTTATTTAGTTGCTGTAGAAAGGTCTGTATTTGATCAGCTGCTACCTCCTCTTCAATGAGGCAGCGCATCATATTTTCTAAAAAGAGCGCATGATCACTTTTCTTTATATGGTTCACCACTTCTAGAATGATGTCCTCAAAAAACTCATCTCCGCCGAAGCGCAAAATGGGGAAGTTTTGTTCATTTGCAAAAGCTAGAACATCATCGGGTAGATCTTTAAAAACGACTGGCTTATAGGCTAAGGCACTTACCTTTAAGTCAATCAGTTTTTTCACCGTGTCAATCAAACACCCGGGATTTTGATTAGCAAATAACAAGCTGCTGAGTACGAGGCTATGGGGGTTGAAGATCGTATCCCTTACTTGCTGAATACCTGCAGCAAATTCAAAGTCTAAAATTTCGACAGTCTGAATGACATTGCGCAATGCATTACGGCCGGCTACCACCGAAAAACCCTTTGCCACTGGCAACTGCAAAAAATCCCTTACCATCATTGCCCATCATCCTTTCAAGTAACGTAGGTAACTTAATTATAAAGCATACAAGCGTGATGAAAGGAGACACAAATTAAGCAGAAAGGCTTTAAGTATGTGTATAGTCCCTCATTCTTTCCATATTAAGAAAGCAGGTGAGCGTGCAGATAATCCCAAATGCTTTTGCCGATTAATATAACCGTCATCCCGATAAATAGTACTTTAACATAGGCAGCACCGCTTCTAATGGCTACTCTTGACCCTGCGAGTGCTCCTATGATCATCGCTATGCCCATAGGTATTCCATAAGCGAAATGAACGGAACCAAATAAAATAAATGTAATGAGTGCAGCCAAGTTACTCCCGAAGTTTAATACTTTTGCATTCCCGGCTGCTTCAACAAAATCAAATCCTAAAATTAAAAAAGCAAAGAGAAGGAATGAACCCGTTCCCGCGCCTAGAAACCCATCATAAAACCCAATGATGAATGCCGCAAAAATAATAAATAGCGTCATTCTAAAGGACAGCTTTGTAAAAGTGGATTCCATTCCCCAATCTTTTTTGAACAGCGTATAGATCGTTACTAGAATTAAGAGTATTAAGATGAGTGGTTTTAAAAATTCTGATGGGATAAGCTGAACTATATAAACACCTATTCCAGATCCTATGATCGACAAAGGAAGTAGCTTCAGAACCAATTGCTTCTTGACCTTTCCTGAACGCAAGAAAGAAATGGTGCTTGTTAAGGCGCCCATCGTGGCGGCCAGTTTGTTCGTTCCTAAGGCGATAGACGGGGGAAGCCCGGTAAATAGTAAAGCAGGAATGGAAATGAGCCCGCCGCCTCCGACTACAGAATCAATAAAAGCAGCAGCAAAGCCCGCTACCATTAAAAAAGTTAACAGACCGAAGTGAATCTCTTCCATACAAATCTCCCTCCAATATGCGTATATTTTAACAGAAAGTGGGTTGAGGTGAGAGAGGGGATATCGACTTGTTTTCTGACATGCTAAAGCCTTATCTGCCTTTCGAGATGCGCTTCTTTCACTTTCCTTCATCGAAAGAAGCGATCATGGAATTGATTAATGAATGGTTTATCCAAAAGATTGTGCCGATAAAAAATAACCCCGTCCAATTCATTACTTGGCCGGGGTGAGCTGTCATTATGCGTAAGAATGCAATCCAGAGATGATTAAATTAACAAATACTTGATTGAAAATAATAATTCCAAAGCCTATGATAGCCATCCAGGCCGTCCTTTCACCTTCCCATCCCTTGCCAATTCTCAGGTGAAGCAAAGCAGCATAAAATAAAAAAGTGATAAGTGCCCATACTTCTTTTGGATCCCAGCCCCAAAACCGGCTCCAGGCCATTTGGGCCCAAATCATGGCGAATATCAAGCCGCCAAGAGCAAATAAAGGAAAGCCAATAACCACTGATCTGTAGGTAACCTCATCCATCAAGTCAATATTTACTCTTTGTGAAAAGGGCTTTAACAAAGAAGTGATTTTGCGTTTAGTTGTTAAGCGGATGAGTGCATAAATTAGGGTCCCAGTGAAAAATGACCAAAGAATTGCGTTTAATTTTTTAGCATCTATAAAAACCGGTATTTCAATGAGACCATTTTTATGATTAAGAACTTTTGTGCTATTTGGTGACTCTATAACAACCGATCCTTTAGGAACAGTGATAGCGGGCAACTGGTATTGATAGACCTCCACTTGTTGCTGTTGGTTCTCGAATCGCAAGCTCTTGGTATAATCTGTTACATTAAAGGACGTCGTAATAATGATAAATCCTAAAACGACTGTTAAAAAATACATAATTAATTCTAAAAAAAATGTTTGCTTGCCTTTTCGGTGTGGATCAACAGTTTTCAATAAAAAAATTAATCCTGTAATAAATGATATGGATAAAACGGCACTAGAAAAAGCAACGGTAATGACATGTATCGTTAGCCATTTGCTTTGGAGAGCCGGAATCAGAGGAGAAACTTCTTTTGAAAAAGCATTTGCATAACCAAGGACCAACAAAGATATGGGAAGAACAAAGAGACCTATTACACTCTGGCGGTATATATAATACATGATTAAGAAACTGCCCACCAACATGATTCCAAAGAAAGTCATAAATTCATAAAGGTTGCTTACAGGAGCGTGTCCGGAAGCATACCATCTACTCGCAAAATATACTAGCTGCAAGAGAAATCCAGTTATTGTTAGTAAAAGCCCGATTTGAGAAAAAATCTTCTTTTTTGATTTTACTGATAATCCCCACGGCACAATAGCAACTAAATAGATGAGAAAAGAAATATATAACGCTGTACTGCTTAAATCAATTAATGAATAGGTAGACATTTCAAACCCCCTAAATTTCATGTGGCTGTAGATACTTTTTTGCCATTTGAATTCGCTTTCTTTTATGTATATAGAATCAGTATAGCTTCTTATCTTCCATTTTTGGTAATATGTGTGTGAAAGTTATGTGTCCCAAATAATTGTGATTTCCACTAAAGATTCTGATACTCTAAATATCAAGGATAGCTTAACTACCTGATGCGATCATTAATTAACATATAACTTAAATGAATGAGAAAGGCGAGTCGCAACGATAATTGTTTAATTTTTTTCTAAAATTATTGATGACGGCTCTTTTTAATAGATATCCTGTCAATTGTTCAGGGGGATAAGGCAGACAGAAAAACTTAAACAAAGAAAAGAGGGCGAGGGAATGGAGCATAAAACTGAGGGGGCGGTTACTAGAGTTAATCAGGAGGGTCGATGGGACAGCTATATTGATTTACCCGAGAAGCAGCACCAGCTCTACCGGCGGACGTTAATGATTGTCATTCTTTCACAAATTTTTGGCGGGGCAGGGCTTGCAGCGGGAATCACTGTTGGCGCTCTTCTCGCCCAAAGTATGTTAGGAACAGATAGTTTTGCCGGAGTGCCGACAGCGTTGTTTACTCTTGGCTCTGCTGGTGCCGCTCTGTTTGTAGGCCGGCTTTCTCAGCGATTTGGACGCCGTTTAGGGCTTGGAGCAGGATTCTTAGCGGGCGGCATTGGTGCCATTGGAGTCGTTATATCGGCGGTAACAAGCAATGTTATCCTGCTTTTTATTTCGTTGTTCGTCTATGGAGCCGGGACTGCCACAAACTTGCAAGCGCGCTATGCCGGTACGGATTTAGCCAGTTCTACACAGCGGGCAACAGCGGTGAGTATGGCAATGGTGTCTACGACACTCGGTGCGGTGGCAGGCCCAAATCTGGTTGGTGTTACAGGGCGATTTGCTACATCTATTGGTGTTCCTGCATTATCTGGACCATTTATTCTGGCGGCGGCAGCCTACATTCTTGCCGGTTTGGTGCTTCTTTTCTTGCTGCGCCCCGATCCTTTTGTTGTGGCAAGAGCTATTGAAGAAAGGCGCATAATGAATGAACCTGATATTTCGGCTAAAAAGGCCGCTGTACCTGCTGCCAATAGTCGAGGAGTTATTGTGGGGGCAACAGTCATGGTCTTAACGCAAATAGTGATGGTGGCAATTATGACCATGACGCCAGTCCATATGCGTCACCACGGACATGGATTAAATGAGGTGGGGCTTGTGATTGGTATTCATGTTGGTGCCATGTACCTTCCCTCTCTTGTGACCGGTCTTCTTGTTGATAAGGTTGGACGCATGGCTATGGCGATTGCTTCTGGCATTACTCTGCTTGCAGCTGGAGGATTGGCAGCTCTAGCACCTGCTAATTCAATGTTTCTGTTGATTACTGCACTTGCTTTGCTGGGGCTTGGTTGGAATTTTGGGCTGATTAGCGGGACAGCGCTTATTGTTGATGCTACTCACCCGTCTACACGGGCGAAGACACAAGGGACGGTTGATGTGTTAATCGCTTTATCAGGAGCAGCAGGTGGAGGACTTTCAGGAGTGATTGCTGCTCATTCAAGCTATGCCACTCTTTCGATAACCGGCGGTCTTCTTTCTTTCTTGCTTATCCCAGTTGTTATTTGGTCACGGAGAAGCCGCATTTGAAGAAAGAAAGAAGAGACTGGATACGAATATTGACATTTATAAAAAGATAGCTATAATAGGTATTGCAAGTGGATACTTGCATTTTGGAGGAAGTGAATGTCATGGCAACTCAGGAAACCGCAGATAAAATTATTAATGCAACCATTGAGCTTGTGCGAGAAAAGGGCTACAAAGCAACGACGACAAAAGCCATCGCTGAAAAAGCCGGTGTGAATGAAGTGACCATCTTCCGTCACTTTGGCAGCAAGAAGAGTATATTAGAATCTGCTGTCCAAAGGTTTTCTTATGTGCCGCTTTTATCTAAAGCGATCCGCGAAAAAGTCGTCTGGGAGTTGGAAGAGGATCTATATTTACTGTCAAAAGCTTATATGGATTATTTAGTTTCCATTCAAGACTTTGTATTGATAGGGTTTAAGGAAGCGGGGCTTTTTCCGGAAGTAGATGAAGAGATCGCCAATATTCCATTAGAATTAAAGAAAGTTATGATGGATTATTTTCAAGCAATGGAGGAAAAAGGGAAGGTGGACTGTCCAGATATTGAATCAGCGGCTCTACAGTTCATCTATATGAATTTCGGCTTCTTTTTATCAAAGGCAAGGCTTGGCTCAAAAGTATCGTCTTTATCCATCGAAAACTATTTAAAAAACAGTGTACATATTTTTTCTAGGGGGATCACCCCCTAGAAAAAATTTTAAATAATATGCAAGTATGTACTTGCTTACAGGGGGATAAAAATGAATGCACTTAAATATTTTTTTCGGCAACCGGAAACCTTTGTTGGTATTTTAGCAGCAGCAGCTTTTCAGATTATCTTTTTCTGTGTGTGGATGACTGCTTATGATGGAGTAGATGAACGGATTGAAAACTTACAGATCGGGATTGTCAATGAAGACACAAGAGTTGGAAGAACCGTCGAACAAAACTTAGCGAGGGCTCTGCCGTTTAAACTAGAAAAGTATGAATCACTGGCGAAGGCAAGAGTGGATATGAATAAGCGTCATATTGATATGATTATTCAAATACCTAAGACACTTAGTGAAGATATTCAATCTGGAAGCACTGGAAATGTCGTTTATTGGATTAATCAAGCAAATGCAAGTATGGCGAAGTCTATGATGGAAAGCACAGCTAGTCAGGTAACCAGCCAGGTGAATAACAGCTTATTTTTAGTCCAAAAGAGCGAGTTATCTGGAGCTTTTCAACAGCAGATTACTCATATGATGCCTGCTGGAAAGTCAGCTGAAGCTGTTAGCCAGTCGGTTACAGAGCTGCTTAAACAAGTAAAGGATGAGCCTGTCAAAAGCTCTATTGTAAAAACAAATAAAGCAAAAGGATTCGCTGCTACAATGGTACCGATGATGATTGTGCTTTCATCATTTGTAGGCGCGATGGTGCTGACGATGCAGCTGCAAAATGCAGCACAAAAGTTAAAGAGCTCTTTCGGGAAGTGGGAACTTTTTTTCTCAAGGCAGATCATGAACATTGCTGTATCCTTCTTGCTAGTTATTCTAACAGTAGGGTTAATGGTTATTTTTAAGATTGGTGGTGAACATTCACTCATAGCCATCTACCTTTTCCAAGCTTTAGTATTTTGGGCTTTTCTATCTTTTGCCCAAATGTTTGTATTCTTGTTCGGCAACGGGGGAATGGTATTTAATATTTTGGCGTTATCTCTCCAATTAGTCACTTCTGGCGTCATTGTGCCAAAGGCGGTACTGGCCAATGGGTATAGTAGCCTTGGAGGATTTCTTCCGGCGACTTATGCAGCCGATGGCTATTACACGATTGTCTTTGGCGGGGATTCAGGAAATATAAGTGGAAATATGGGACAATTGCTATTAATGATTTTTGTGACAATGATCGTGTCAGCAACAGCAGTGTCTTTCAAGCGTGCCCGTTCCCCGCAGATCGCCCAAGAACAGACAGCTCAAGAAGGGCGATAGAAAGTAAGCAGCCGCAGGAAAGGTGGACTTCTATCCTGCGGCTTTTCTTGTTGTATTCACTTTTATTTTACAGTGAAGCGGATGAGTCCTTCTCTTCTTCCATATTTAGATCGGATAGTTTATTTTTAGAGAACTTTGCCAGAGCTAGCATATAAACGATGCCGATGGCTACCCAAACAAGTCCAGCTACAAGGGCATCGATGTGCAAATGATACCATAAAATCCCTGTTAAGCCAGCTCCGATAAGAGGCATAATTAGGAAAGAAAAAATATCCTTTGATGTTTTATATCTTTTTTTCCGGAACACAAAGTAAGCAATAACAGACAAATTCACAAATGTGAAGGCGATTAGTGCACCGAAATTGATGACCGCTGAGATTAATTCTAGACTTGGCGCGATGGCGAGCAATGAAACGGCTCCGACTAATATGACATTAAAGGCAGGTGTTCGAAATTTGGGGTGAACGTAGCCGAACAGTCTGCGCGGCAGTACGCCATTCCGGCCCATTACGTATAAAAGGCGGGAAACACTGGCATGAGATGCGAGTCCGGAAGCGACAGTAGCAGCAAAAGCTCCTGATAAGAAAAAGAGCTTAAAGATAGATCCACCGACAAATAATCCGATTTCCGGCAAGGTATCGTCTGTTACTTTAAAGCCAGACAAATCCGGGAAAAGAGCCTGTGCAAAATAACTACAAACAAAAAAGATTCCTCCGCCAATCAGAACTGTCAGCATAATCGCTTTAGGCATGATCTTCTGGTCAACGGCCTCTTCTGTATACATCGTCACCGCATCAAAACCGATAAATGAAAAACAAACGACTGTGGCCCCTGTCAAAATAGCAGTTAAATGTATATTGGAATGAAACAATGGTTCGGTTGTGAAAATAGTTCCTTGCCCCATACCGTTAGATAATTGTTTAAATGCAAGGAATAGAAATGCCGCGATTAAGACTACCTCAAATACAACGAGAATAGAATTGAGACTGGATGTTTTTCCCATGCCCCACATGTTGATAGCAGTGATGATAATTACGTAACCGACAACCCAAATCCATGAAGGAACATCCGGAAAAACAGATTCCATATAAAGACGGATAATTAGTGCATTGATCATGGGAAGCAGCAAATAATCCAATAATGACGACCAGCCGACTAAAAAGCCGAGGTGAGGGTTCATTGTTTCTCTTGTGTACGTATAAGCAGACCCTGCGCTTGGAAATACTTGGACCATTTTTCCGTAACTAATAGCCGTAAATAACATAACTACTAGGGCCGCAATGTAGGCAAGTGGAACCACTCCATTTGTTTCTTTCGATACGATGCCGAACGTATCGAAGACAACCGTTGGAGTCATATAACCGAGCCCGAGACCAACAATCGCCCAAAGTCCAAGTGAACGTTTAAGTGTATGATTTCCTGACATATATCAACTCTCCCTTTTGTTCTCAAGGTGTCATTCAACAACTTGAAACGCTTTCATTTATTGGATACTCAGAACTACAGAGAGGCTTCAAGGTGGGCGTTTCATCATACATTAGTCCCTCCTTTTGATAGCTGCTTTCAAAATTTCTTCGCTTTAAACATTTGCAATTTTCGCGCCAATTAGTGGTATTTATTAGCTCATAGGCTTAATTTGTTTAAATAAACGATAAATCCGTTGAATGGATAGTGAACATGTATATTAGAAAAAGATAATTTTTATGAATTTTTGAATAATTTAACCTTGAGTGCATAAAAGAACTGTGTAAATAATGAGATGATGGGTAAATAGATCTATAAATGAGATTGATAATAGTTCTTCGGTTTTAGGAGGATGGGTGTCATTTGAACGAAGAAACACAAAAAGCAGCTTTTATAAAAGCTGCTTTTGATAGATAAGGATTTAGTTGCTATGCTGATTTGATACTTTAACCATTTGCAGGATTTTTTGAAAAGCGTCATCTGTAGTTGCAGCTTCAATAGTAATCCTTTGCTTATCAGGGTAATGCTTAGTTGAATATTCATATTTAGGATCATAATAATATTCAAGCAAAAGTTTAATAGCCAAAGCAAAATCATGGCTTTCTAGCGCTTCTTCAATCTGCTTGGCGATAGGTGTGTGAATGCGCTTTTTAATTAGTTGAAAGGCTTCCTCGAAATGATGTGGATATTCCCAGGGCTGATAATCTTCTAAAATATTTCGCACTCTTTCTTCGACAGGCAGATGAAGAAACAGCTGAAGGCTGTTTTCTTTTTTCTCATTCAAAAAAGGAGGCAAATATACTTTTCCAATTCGTTTGCTTTCTCCTTCAATGAAAACAAAGGGTTCATCCTGATAACGCCGGATTTCACTGATAAGAAGGGAGTCGAATTTTTTCTGGTTGCTTGGCTCAAGGCCGATTTGTCCAAAAATTGACCCGCGATGACCGGCCATTTTTTCAAGATCAATGACAGGATAACCATGTTTCGATAACCGTTGCAAGATAGCAGTTTTCCCCGAGCCAGTGTATCCATTTAGCACGAATAGCTTCGGTTTGAATTGCTGGTTTTCTAGTTCCTGGACGACCCATTGACGATAGGTGCGGATACCTCCCATCAAACGGTTAGCACGGATGCCCATTAATTCAAGAACAGTGGCGGCCGTTTTGCTGCGCATTCCTCCGCGCCAGCAAAATACAGTCATAGGCGTTTCAATTTGTTTAAATTCAGCAATAAATGCGGGGAGCTTTTGTGAAAAAATTTGCAGTCCTCTTTCTTTTGCTGCTTCCACCCCTTGCTGTTTATATATGGTTCCAACTTCTGCGCGTTCCTCATCGTTAAAAATAGGAATGTTGATGCTGCCCGGGATGGTGGCTTCATTAAATTCTTTTGGAGAACGAACATCAACCAGTGTATGTGTCTCTTTTTCCTGTGAGGCCAATAAATCAGGCAGCGAGATATCTTGAAACATCTAGTTCACCTTCTATAGTTAATTAAGCGGTTGTACAACAATACGGCCTTTATTTTCTTCCGTTACTTCTCCAATAATTTTCGCCTCTACGCCTCGCTCTTGAAGCTCCTTAGCAAGCTGCTCCGCTTCATGGCCCGCTACTGAAATTAACAGCCCGCCAGACGTTACAGCATCACATAAAATCCAACGATCCACTTGATCAAGCGACTCAGGATAAGTAACGATCTCTTTTACATGTTCGAAGTTATTTTTTGTTCCACCTGGCACAGAACCTGCTTCAGCCAGTTCTTTCACTCTTGGAAGTACAGGAACTTGATCAGAATAAATTCGCAGTCCGACATCGCTTCCTTTTGCCATTTCCGAAGCATGCCCTAAAAGGCCGAAGCCAGTGACATCAGTAGCAGCGTGAACGTCATAGTCTGCCATTACTTCAGCGGCTGTTTTATTAAGAGTAGCCATTACTTTGGTTACGCGTGCGATTTCTTCTTCAGATAATAAATCTTTCTTTAGAGAGGTCGTTAGGATGCCGACGCCGATCGGTTTTGTTAAGATGAGCCGATCTCCTGGCTTTGCTCCAGCATTGGTTCTTACCTTCTCTGGGTGAACGACTCCTGTAACGGCAAGGCCGAATTTAGGCTCCTTGTCATCAATAGAGTGACCGCCTACCAATGTAACACCCGCTTCTTGTAGTTTATCACCCGCTCCGCGCAAAATTTCAGTAAGGATGCCTTTATCTAGTGTAGCGATAGGAAAGGCAACGATATTCAATGCTGTTATGGGTGTTCCTCCCATTGCGTACACGTCGCTGATGGCATTGGCAGCCGCCACTTGTCCGAAGTCATAGGGCCTGTCAACGATCGGTGTGAAAAAATCGACAGTCTGAACGATAGCTGTCGTATCATTTAAGCGATATACTCCTGCATCATCGCTCGTATCAAGTCCAACAAGCAAATTGGGATCAGATACAGCAGGCGGCAGTGTATGCAAAACCTGAGCCAAGTCGGCAGGGCCTATTTTACATCCACAGCCGCCTTTTGAAGACAAAGTAGTTAGTTTTATGGAATCAAATTTATTCATTTTAAATCAGCCTTTCATAAATTGAATATCTTTTATTTTAGCATAGGAAAAGAAAAAGGCCTGTGATGGTGACTTGAGCAGTCAAAGAGTGAATCCAAATACAAACTCATCTTAATGTGAGTATAGACAAAGTCTGGCTAAAACACACTTAGAGTGACGATGAAATTTTAATTGCAGCTTTCCTATCTAACCATGTAGGTAGAAACAAAACCTAAAATATAGCGCTGGGAGTTTGAAAGAGGAGGTTAAGAGGCGCGGATTCTTCATTTATAAAGCATGATACATTCTTTCTTTTGATGTGTAGATAAGGAGTAAAGAAGAATAAGAGTAAAAAGAAATTGCAGCAATCTGCCGGTGAGTATACGTTATAAAGAAATTAGCTAGCGAATGAGCATGATCGCTTCTTGAGTTCTCATTATTAAGAAATGATTATAAAAATTGCGAAATGCAGCTTCTTGCTAGTAACAGCCTATAAAACAACCAAAAGTATCTACTAATAGGTTGGCTGGTTGTTTTCTCTTCTTAAAAATGAGAAATAATCGGCAAAGTTTTTAAAGAGAGGCGCTGTGTTTTTTTGGTATGCAATTTGCATTAATTTTGTAAGCGTTTTATTTTTGAGGAAAAATGCCGATCTGGTAAAACAGCAGATGGAGAAAATAAGGGGAGAGAGGAGTCAAAATATGAAGGAAAAAGCCAGGAGAGAAGTAAAAAAGCCATCTATATGGCTAGCTTTAGTACCAGTTTTATTTATGATTGTTTCTTTATCCATTTCAGTCATTAAATTTGAAGCTGATCCACATATTCCACTGTTTCTTAGTACAATTGTCGCTGCGGTGATTGCTGTAAAATTAGGCCATAGCTGGTCAGATATTGAGAAAAGTATTTTTAAGACCATTATGTTGTCACTTCAGGCCATATTAATTTTAATGATCATCGGCTCGCTCATGGGTACATGGCTGGCGGGGGCATCGTTCCAACGATGATTTATTATGGATTAGAAATTATTTCTCCCGCCTATTATTTGCTTGCTGCTTGTGTCATTTGTTGTATTGTGAGCATGGCAGCCGGTAATGCATGGTCAGCGGCAGGAACAGTTGGCATTGCATTGATGGGAATCGGACAAGGCTTAGGTATCCCTTTGCCAATGGTAGCGGGTGCCATTGTCTCGGGCGTTTACTTTGGGGATAAAATGTCTCCTTTATCGGAAACGACTAATTTAGCGCCAGCTGTTGTGGGAATTGGTCTGTTTGAACATATACGGAATATGATTTATACGACAGGGCCGGCATTAATCATCGCTCTCATTCTATACGGCATTCTTGGCATCAAATATTTTGGCGAGGGTTCCCGTGTGAATGATGTAGAATTGATTCAAAACATCCTTACAGACCAGTTTGTTATTTCTCCATTTTTGCTTATCCCGCCTCTCCTTATTATCGTCATATTAGTTTTAAAAATCCCTGCCATACCGGGACTGACCATTGGGTCCATTGTTGGCGCTTTATGTGCTTTGTTTGTACAGGGAGCAGGTATGCAGGATGTTATTGCTGCCATGCACACTGGATTTACAGCGGACACGGGAAATACGATTACAGATGAATTGTTGAATCAGGGCGGAATTGAAAATATGATGAGCATGATTGCCTTAGTTTTGATTGCCATGAGCTTTGGGGGAGTGCTTGAAAAAGCGCAAATTCTTGAAACAATTGTGGAAGTATTAGTAAGGAAAGTAAAGAGAACGGGCAGCTTAATTGCCACTACAGTTGTCACATGCTTTTCAGCCAATGCAGTCGGATGTGAACAATACATGTCGATCATCATACCAGGTCGTATGTACTTAGCGGAATACAAAAAAGAGGACTTCATCCTAAAGTCTTAGCACGAACATTAGAAGATGCAGGAACGATGAGTTCACCATTAATTCCTTGGACGACATGCGGCGTCTTTATGCTCGGTGTTCTCGGAGTTAGCGCTTTTGAGTATGCGCCATATGCTTTTCTTGCCTGGATCAGTCCACTGATCGCTATTGTATACGCCTATCTAAACATTAAGATAGATCGGATTCCGATTAGAGAAGAACTCGCGAAAGAAGAACTTGTAAGAAACATAGACAAAATTACTCCATAATTTATCCGAGTATAGAGCTTTATCTTTTCGTTAATAAACTTTGTTCTAAAGTGAGGAAAATAATCAGAATATTTAATAAATGGTGATGGGATGATAAAAAAATTGCGCTTAAAAGGTTCCTATAAAGAAATAGGAAAAGGGCACGGTTCAGAAGGGAAAAGAGAAGTGCTGAAAAGTTTGGAAACTTATGAAACTCTCTTTTATGATTATAGTCAAATTCGTTGGAATGAAGCGAGGGAGATGGCTTTGAAGCACGCGGAAGCCATTTCTAAGTATGATGATGATTTAATTAAAGAAATGGAAGGAGTCGCTGCTGGAGCTGGCGTTGATTTTGAGGATATTTTGGCATTAAATACACGAAGTGAAATAGCTTTATCCGGTAAATACAGCCAATTTTCTGATGGATGCACAGCAATTGGTGTCATGCCCCCTATGTCTTCGGGTGTCATCATTGGACAGAATTGGGATTGGAAATCAGCACAGTCAGAGAGCCTTCTGTATGTAGAAATTGAGCAGACAGGAAAGCCAAATATAAAAATGATGACAGAGGGAGGGATCATTGGAAAGATCGGTTGCAATTCCGCTGGGCTGGGTGTTTGTTTAAATGCCTTGCTAACAGACAAGAAGTCTAATCGTATACCTATACATTTAGGGCTAAGAAGTGTATTAAATTCTTTTACCTATTCAGAAGCTATTTTGAGAATAGATGAAGGTCTCATGGCATCCGCTGCTAATTTTTTAATCGGTTCAGCAGAAAATCAAAACGGCATAGTTATGAATGTAGAAGTGAGCCCAGCCGGCATTGATATTGAAGAAAGCGTGGATGGCTATGTTGTTCATACGAACCATATTTGTTCCTCATTTATTAAATCTCATATAGCAGATAAAAATGAATACATTGAAACAGACTCACTGGTCAGAATGAACCGGGCAAGACAGTTAATCAGGGGACAGGCGGCTCAAAATAAAAAAGCGGGGGAAGCCAGTTTTAAACAATGGCTTTCAGATCAATATAACTTTCCCGATTCAATCAATCATTTTATCAACGACAAGCTACCTCCTCATAGAAGAATGGAAACTATCTTTTCTATCATTATGAATCTCTCAGAGAAGAAAATGCTTGTTTGCGTTGGAAAACCTTCGCAAGGTCCATACGTGGAAATGTAGCTAGAAGAGCTAGCGGAAGGAGGGCGGAGAAAGTGTGAAGCAAATATCATTATGGGAAGCGACGGAAAGAGAGAGAACACATAGGGGGAATTTACAGGGAGACAGAACGTGTGAGGTAGTGATTATCGGCGGGGGCTTTTCTGGTTTATCAACAGCGTATCATTTACAAAAAAATAACTGCCAAACAGTTATCCTTGAGAAAGAAAAGGTCGGCAGCGGGGCAAGTGGAAGAAATGGGGGCCAGATCTTGACCGGGTATGTGCTGTCTATAAGCCAGCTTACCAAAAAATACGGGCTGTCAGCAGCAAAGCAAATGCTGCAATTAACGTTGGATTCCATTGATCTTATTGAAGAGATTATTCAGGAAAATAACATTAAATGTCACTTTTATCGTGAGGGGCATCTGCATGCAGCTTATAAACCAGCACATTTAGAAACACTGAAGCGTGAACAGGAGAGATTGATGAAGGATTTTAGCTATGAAGTGCAAGTGGTCGAAAAAGCGGAGATGCAGCAGGAGTTGAATACTCCGCTTTATGCTGGGGGATGCATTGATAGAAACAGCGCTATTTTTCATCCGCTTAACTATGCACTGGCGCTGGCGAATCGGGTGGAAGAGCTGGGAGGGACAATTTATGAAAAAACAGAGGCCCTTAAAATTGACAGAATCCCGAATGGAAAAGTAACCGTGACAACAAATGAAGGCAAAATCACAGCGGATCAGATCGTGATCGTTACGAATGCTTACTCAGGAAGCCTCCATGAAGCCATTGGCAGATCTGTTATTCCTATTGAAAGTATTATGATTGCAACGGAGCCGCTGCCACCTGATACATTAAAAGGATTAATCAAGAAAAACCGAGGGGTCTACGACACGAAAAATTTGCTGTATTACTTTAGAAAAACAGCTGATCATCGTCTTGCCTTTGGCGGGTCGGGGAGAACAACGAGCCGGCGTGATGCTGGACGCTTATTCTTCCAACTTCGTGAAGGGATGAACCGGGTATTTCCTGACTTGGAAACCGCCCGTATTGAATATGAATGGAGCGGGAAGGTAGGCTTTACAAGAGAGAAAATCCCGTACATGGGGCAGCTTGAAGATGGGACTCATTTTGCTTTTGGATATGCAGGCCATGGAGCAGCCATGTCAACGCTGATGGGGAAACTACTCGCAGCGAACGTCCTTCAACTGGAAGAAGGGAAAAACCCACTAGAGAAAACAACCTTAACCCCTATTCCTTTTTACCGTCAGCACGCCAAGATCGTTAGTGTCATGAAATATTATTATCAGCTTTTAGATAAATTTTTCTAATTCATTTTCTGAGTAAGCTTTTTAACATAGCTGTCTGAAAGCCAGTAAATAGCTGGTTTTCCGGACAGCTTTTATTGTTAGTGTAAGCTTGATAAATAATTTATCAATTTTGATAATAACTTCTCATAAATGAGAAAAAAGCAAAAGGTAAAGAAAAGCCTACGAATATTCAGAATATTTTTTAAGGTGGGTATTTCTCTTCTCATAAATGAGAAAGACACATCTGTTTGATGCTGATTTCACTTGTTTTAGAAGTTGGCATAGCAGTTGCATTATATAGAAATGTAGCTATACACATAAAAGGAGAGGAAGAAAAATATGAGGAAATCTAATGAAGAAGCACTCCAAATAGCGACTGAGATATTGGAGTTAATTGAAAGCGATTCACTTAGTGAGAAGCAGAAAGATCAAATTATTGAAGATTCGATTTATAACTTTACTAACTTTGTAAATAAGGCAATTCTTGATCACCGTAAATCGGCTTCTACCGACTTTTCATTTGTAGAGTGGGAAGATGAGAAAGCTATTTTCCGTGACACGAAGAATCGGGAGTTTATCGACTGTCTTGGCGGTTATGGCGTTTACTTGCTGGGGCATCGTCATCCGAAAGTGGTAAAAGCAGTAGAAGCGCAATTAAAGCGGTATGCTTTGCACAGCCAGGAGTTAGTTGATCCGCTGCGCGGATATTTATCTAAGCTTGTAGCTGCTATTACACCTGGGGATATGCAGTATACTTACTTCACGAATTCAGGCGCCGAGGCTAATGAAATGGCACTTAAACTGGCGCGGCTCGCCACAGGAAAAACTCATTTTATTTCCACTGTAAATGGGTTCCACGGCAAAACATTTGGGGCTCTATCTTCGTCAGGAAAGGCAGTATTCAGAGAGCCATATTTACCGCTCGTCCCTGGATTCCACCACGTGCCGTTCGGCGATGTCGATGCTATGGAGAACATGATTAACCAGCTTGAAGCGACTGGAGAGAAAGTGGCGGGGATTATTGTTGAGCCGATCCAGGGAGAAGGCGGCATTAACATTCCATCCGCTGATTATTTTCCAAGATTAAGAGAAATTTGCGACGAGCATAACTGTGTCCTGATCGTTGATGAGATACAAACTGGCATGGGCAGAACAGGAACTTTGTTTGGTATAGATCATTGGAATGTGGTTCCGGATATCATGACACTCGGCAAAGCGTTCGGCGGCGGAGTCATGCCGATCACTGCTATGGTTGCCCGCCCTCATTTATGGAAAAAGATGGAGGAAAATCCTTTCTTGCTCGGTTCCTCCACATTTGGCGGAAACCCGCTCTGTTGTGCAGGAGCCATTGCGGGAATCAAAACGATACTAGAAGAAAATATCGTCGAGCAAGCGAAAGAAAAAGGCGATTATATTGTGGAGAAGTTAGCTGAAATCCAAAAGAGTTATCCGGAAGTCATGGTCGCCGTGCGCGGAAAGGGATTGTTAATTGGCATGGAGTTCGCCACGAATGAGATTGGCTTTGAGCTGGCCAAACGATTATTTAACGATCAAATCCTCGTAGGAGGGACATTGAATAATGCTACGGTGATCCGCATTGAGCCGCCTGCTGTTATTACGTATGAGCAGATTGATACGGTTATTGGTGCGATTGACAAACATGTAGCCAATCTGGCAAAAAAAACGGCTGTAACTAGTTAATAACAGGGCTGTGGAAGGCCCTGTTCAAATAAAGAAGAAGGAGATAGATAGTGAATGAGCCAGGCAGAAAAGTTATCAGTAATTGGTGAGTGGACAGATGCCACAAATCTACAGAAATTCTATATAAACGGTGAATGGATTGAGCCAATTAGCAAGGAGATCCTGTCTGTTATTAATCCGGCTACAGGTGAAGAGCTTGCTAAAGTAGCCTCTGCTAACGCGCAAGATGCAGAAAGAGCCATACACGCAGCACGATCCGCATTTGATAAAGGCGAGTGGCGTACCATGTCAGCTCACGAGCGGGCGAACATGCTCATGGAATTGGCAGCAAAAATTGAAGAACATCAGGAAGAAATGGCCGAAATCGAAACAGCTAACAATGGAAAAACTTTGAGAGAAGCACAAGCAGACGTTGCGGAGGCAGCAAAAACGTTTCGTTATTACGCAGGATTAGCGACGAAGCCATCAGGTGAAACCTTCGAGACAGGCGAGCCTCTCGTTTCGCGTGTAGTAAGAGAACCAATCGGCGTGTGCGGCCAAATCATCCCATGGAATTATCCTCTTCTTATGGCTGCCTGGAAGCTGGCACCAGCACTAGCAGCAGGCAATACATGTATTTTAAAACCCTCAGAATTAACACCATTAACAGCTATCCGTCTCTTTGAACTAATTGATGAAATTGATTTTCCAAAAGGAGTGGCCAATTTAATAAACGGCACAGGTCCGGATGCGGGGCAGCCGTTAGTTACTAGCTCTCTCGTTGATAAGATCGCTTTTACAGGCGGCACTGTCACTGGAAAGAGGATTATGAAGGAAGCAGTAGGAAACTTAAAAAAAGTATCGCTTGAATTAGGGGGAAATCTCCAAATATCATTTTTGCTGACGCTGATTATGAAAGCGCTTTAGACTATGCGGCCTTCGCTATTTTTAACAACTCGGGACAAGTATGTTCGGCAGGCTCGCGGCTGTTAGTTGAAAGGAAAATCTATGATCGCTTTACTAGTGATTTAGCTGAGGCGACTAAGAAAATCCGTGTAGGCAACGGAGCCGATCCTTCTTCACAGATGGGGCCAGTTATCAGTAAGCAGCACATGGAAAAGATAGAAAGATATATTGCAGTAGGTAAGCAGGAAAAAGCAACACTCCTCTGCGGAGGCCGCCGCTTGCTTGACCAAGGCCGTGAATATGGCTACTTTATTGAGCCGACCATCTTTATCGATGTGGATCCGCAAGCGACAATTGCCCGGGAAGAAATCTTTGGCCCAGTTCTTTGTGTGATTCCATTTGATACAGAAGAAGAAGCGCTTGAAATCGCCAATGACTCTCCTTATGGACTAGCAGCAGGGATTTTCACATCAAATACGGCGAAAGCAGAACGAATGGCCAAATATATCCGAGCGGGAGTGACGTGGATTAATACGTATGAACAAAATTTAGTAGAGGGGCCTTGGGGCGGTTATAAAGAGAGCGGGATTGGAAGAGAGCTTGGAACCTACGGATTTGATGAGTATACAGAAGTGAAACAAATTATTAATACATTAAAGGTAGAGCCGACAGGGTGGTTCGCGGATTGATCACTTTCAAAAAGAGGAATGGGAGGGGATAACTTGAGTGTGCCCATGGTTGAATTGAAAAGTGTAGCGAAAAGATTTAAAGATTTTGTCGCTGCAGAAGATATTAACATTTCTGTAAAGCCTGGAGAGTTTCTCACGCTGCTTGGGCCTTCAGGATGTGGGAAAACCACAACCTTGAGGATGATTGCGGGATTTGAGCAGCCATCAGAGGGTGAGGTATGGGTGAATGGACAGATGGTCAATCACGTGGAGCCATATAAACGAGATGTAAATACCGTTTTCCAGAACTATGCTCTCTTCCCTCATATGAATGTATTCAATAACATTGCGTACGGGCTGCGCATGAAGAAAGTACCTAAAAATGAAATTAAAGAACGGGTAGAGAAAATACTTAAGCTCGTACAGCTGGAAAAGTTCGCTTCAAGAAAGCCAGATCAGCTGAGCGGCGGCCAAAAGCAACGGGTTGCTATTGCACGGGCTTTAGTGAATAACCCGAAGGTGCTGCTGCTTGATGAGCCGTTAGGAGCGCTTGATTTAAAGTTGAGAAAACAGATGCAGGTAGAGTTAAAACATCTTCAGCAAGAACTTCAAATTACATTCGTTTACGTTACCCATGATCAAGAAGAAGCATTAACGATGTCAGACCGAATTATCATCATGAACGAGGGAGTTATTGAGCAAATTGGTTCACCGACTGAAATTTATGAACGTCCGAAGACGAGATTTATTGCAGATTTTATCGGTGAAACGAATCTATTCCAAGGCACTGTAGTCCGGGCGGACGATCAATATGTCTTTCTTAACTGCGACAGCCACGAAATGAAAGTTTGTCACGAATTCGGCAGCCATATATCAGATGAAGCCTATGTGACGGTTCGTCCTGAGAAGATTAAAGTCCTTGCTGCTCCGGAAAAAGAAATGACGGTTATAAAGGGCCTGTTTCAAGAAAAGATTTATGTTGGTTCGGTGACGAAATTAATCTTTGCACTGCCGAATGGACAGCATGTAACGGTTAATGAGACAGAAGAAAGCAGAAAAGCAATGGCGACAGGAGAGCAATTCTATGTTGGCTGGCATCCGCAGGATGCTGTATTGCTAACGTCCTAGCAGCTTTAAAGGAGGTGGGAAAATCGGAAAACTATGTAAATGCAGAGATGTATCTGTTAGGCAAATACTTGTATTTCATTAAATACCAAAAGGGAGAGGAATATTCATGAGAGCGATTGTTATGGGAGTAGGCGGAGTTGGACAGGTGGTAGCGTCGGAATTAGTTAAATCAGATTATCTTAAGAAATTAGTATTAGCTGACATTGTTACGGATCATGCAGGTGAGCTTGCAAAGGAGTACGGCAAAAAAACCAACGCTGAAATTATTGTTAAACAAGTAAATGCAAGTAACTTAAAGGAAGTCGAAGCCTCCTTTCAAGATGTAGATGTTGTTATTCACTCAGGACTTCCAGATAACAACCTTGTTGTGATGGAAGCCTGTCTAAACACTAAAACCAATTATATAGATATGGCTGCAGCCAGCCCAGCCGGCTTGAAAGAGCAATTATCATGGAATGATCGTTTCAAGCAAGCTGGCATATTGGGAATTATGGGACTGGGCTGTGACCCTGGATTTGCAAATATCGCCGCTCGTTACGGCGTTGATGAATTAGATACAGTAGAGTCCATTTCCATTCGGGATGGGGACAATTCAAAGGTTGATTATGATGGATTTTGTGCTTACTTTAGTCCGCAAACGGCAATTGAGGAATGCTTGGCAAAGCCAAATTACTGGACAGACAAAGAGGGAATTCAATATTATTCGACACCGTTTGCTAATAAAGATGAATTTGAGTTTCCCGAGCCAGTCGGTTGGATGGATTGTTACAACGTAGAACATGAAGAACCGGTAACGATTGGAGATACAATCGGCAAGCAAAAAGGCTGTAAATATGTTGATTTTAAATATGCTCTTCATCCAGACTTTGTAAACACGCTTCAAGTTCTAAGTTATCTGGGGCTCGATAGCAGGGAAGAAATTAATGTGAAAGGAGCAACCGTTGCACCCATCGATGTAGTGGTGAAAACCATGCCTAAGCCAGCAGACTTAGCCGGCAAAATCCATGGGTACTCAGCAATTGGCGCTCTTGTAACAGGAACAAAAGGCGGGAAGAAGAAGGAATTGTTCATCTATACGATGGCTAACCATGACGAGGTATATGAACAAAGCGGGTTTCAGGCAACGGTTTGGCAGACGGGGGTTCCGCCAGTGGCAGCAGTTGATATGATGGCAGCCGGCTTGATGAATCAAACAGGTTGCATCCCGCCCGAGTTAATTGAACCCACTCCTATCTTAGAAAAAATAAAGGCCAGAGGGATGAATTGGGACATCATCGAGAAGACAGCACCGATCTATAAAGCAAAGAATAAAGAGCTAACAAACGCTTAATTAACTGAATATTCTGTCTCTTTTTTCGGTATGTAAATACTTTTACACATGGATGGGGCTGGAGAGCAGAGTGTGTATCTGCCGGGAACAGCCCCTCATTAAAATTTACGGAAAAGCAGGTGAGAACGATTGAAAAAAGAAAATGTGACTATTGCTACCGATCTTCCTATCAAGCCCAAAGTTAAAACTTCAAAAAAAAAAATTAACTTTGCTGCGATTTGGACACTTTCCCCCGTTACGATTTGGCTGCTGTTGTTTTTATTTGTACCGCTCTTTTTCATACTCATTGTCAGTGTGATGTCAAGAGGGACTTACGGAGGAATTGAATATACATTTACTCTTGAGAATTACGCTCGGTTCTTTGAACCTCTGTATCTTCGAATTATTGTTGTCTCTATTGTTATGGCAGCGGCGACTACCTTCATCTGTGTTGTCTTCGGCTATCCATTTGCTTATATAATCGCCAAGTCACCTGTTAAATACCGGACCTTGCTGCTATTGCTTGTTATTGTTCCTTTCTGGACGAATTCTTTAATCCGTACGTACGCATGGATCGTTTTGTTAAGAACAGAGGGCGTTATCAACACCCTTTTATTAAAAATTGGACTGATTGCTGAGCCGCTTACTTTGCTTTATAACAGTGGAGCAACTCTGATTGGTTTTGTATACACATTGTTTCCTTTTGCCGTTTTACCTTTATACGCTTCTATTGAAAAGCTGGATCGAACATTTCTGGAGGCGTCGAGCGACCTTGGAGGGAGGCCATGGCAAACATTTTTAAACGTCACTTTGCCGCTTACCTTTCCCGGAGTAGTTGCCGCCTCTCTGCTTGTTTTTATCCCAACTTTAGGGCTGTTTTTTATCTCGGATTTAATGGGCGGGGCTAAGACGATGATCATTGGCAACCTAATTAAAAATCAATTTCTTACTGCTAGAGACTGGCCATTTGGTTCAGCAGCCTCGATTATTTTAATGGTTCTCACCTTGGTGATGATCCTCTTCTATTTGAAAGTATCTGGCGGAAAAACTGATGATACGGAGTTGTTGTAATATGAGCAAACTTACTCGTTTGCCTTCTGTTGCTTATGCCGCGTTTATATACTCATTCCTGTATGTCCCTATTGTTATATTAGTTGCTTACTCATTTAATGATTCTAAGCTCAACGCAGTTTGGAAAGGATTTACATTCGAGTGGTATGCCAAGCTATGGACCAATACCAGCATTTTGGAAGCAGCGAAGATCAGCCTCACCGTTGGATTCTTCTCCACTGCTATTTCCACTATGTTAGGAACGTTGGTAGCTGTAGGGATGTACCGATATCAATTTAGAGGAAAAGGAATAATAGATGCCATGCTCTATGTTCCTCTTGTAATGTCTGAAATAGTCATGGGCATTGCATTATTAGCGTTCTTTTCGATGGTACAAATCCCATTAGGAATGGGCACGCTGCTTGTGGCGCATGTAACTTTCTCGATCCCGTTTGTAGTGGTTGTCATTAATGCAAGGTTAAAAGGGTTCGACCAATCCATCGAAGAAGCATCCAAAGATTTAGGAGCAAACGAATGGCAGACATTTCGTTTAATTACTTTTCCGCTTTTAGGCCCGGCTATTGCGGCAAGTGCTATGCTGGCATTTACCATTTCAATTGATGATGTTATTGTCAGCTTTTTTGTTGCTGGCCCAGATAGCACCACGCTGCCGCTGCAAATTTTCTCGATGGTCCGACACGGGGTAACGCCGGAAATTAATGCTTTATCGACTTTAATGCTTGTTGTCACTCTTACCTTTGTTATTGTGGCTCAAAGGTTACAAACGAAAAAAAGGTAAGAGTGGTTGATTATAAGGAAAATTACTGAATCGGGGGAATGGAATGTGAAAGCGAGAAAGAAGGGTCGTTTACTGCTTGTGTTGCTGCTGTTAACTTCTCTCGTTGTGGGAGGCTGTGGAAGTGAAGCAACTGACAGCTCAGACGAAAAAGTGCTCAACGTCTTTAACTGGGCCGAATATTTACCGAAAAAAGTTATTAAAGATTTTGAAAAAGAAACAGGTATTAAAGTCAATTACGGGACTTACTCTTCCAATGAGGAGATGTTTGCTAAATTAAATACCGGTCAAGGCCAGTATGATTTGGCCGTTGCCTCGCTTTATTATGTTGATGTGCTTATAAAGGAAGGGCTTGTTGAAGAAGTAGATAAAGAGAAAATCCCTAACATTAAAAATATTGGAAAAGAGTTTTTAGGAAAGGATGCAGATCCCGATGACAAGTATTCCGTCCCTTATTTATGGGGAGAGGAACTGATCGTCATGAATACAGAGCTTGTAGATAAAAAGGTGACTTCTATTAAAGATTTGCTGGACCCGCAATTTAAAAATAGTCTTGTCATGTTGGATGACCCGCGTACAGTCATTGGAGCCGCTCTGGCTGTTCTAGGTTATTCCCCAAACAGTACAGATGAAAAAGAAATAGAAGAGGCTGGAAAATGGCTCGAGAAATTAAAGCCGAATATTAAAGTGTTTGATAGCGATAACGCCAAAGCACTATTGGCGAGCGGAGAAGTGAAAGGCGGCATTGTCTACGGAGCTGAGGCAAGCCTCGCTATTCGAGAAAATAAGGCGATAGAAAAAATATATCCGGAAGAATTTTTAAGTTTGTGGCAGGACAACTTTGTTATCCCAAAAGGAGCGAAGCATAAAGAGAACGCCTTGAAATTTATTGATTTCATTCTTCGCCCAGAAGTAAGCAAAGAGGTAGTAATGGATTATCCGTATGCCAATCCAAATACAGAAGCCGTAAAGCTCTTGCCTGAAGATATTCAAAAAGAAATTGATATTCCAGCAGAAGAGGCAAAGAAAGGCACATATATGAAGGATGTAGGAGAAGCAACGGTTATTTACGATAGAGTGTGGGCGGAGTTAAAGCAATAAAGGCAAATAGCCACTTTATTTTGGTCTGATCAATAGGGAGGGTTCTTCTGTGAAGGTAGCAATTGTTGGCGTAGGCGGTGTAGGCCAGGTGTGCGCTTCGGAACTAGTCAAGCAAGAGTCTCTTGAAAAGTTAGTGCTAGCGGACATTTGTATAGAAGCTGCAATGAGCATTGGGGAGAAATTGCAGACACAGACAAGGAGCGAAATTCTTGTGAAAGAATTAGATGCCCGCAACGTAAAGGAAATGACTCTTGCTTTTAAGGAGGTTGATGTAGTTCTTCACACTGGATTGCCTGAAAATAACTTTTATGTCATGCAGGCTTGCATAAATGCCCAATCCAATTATATTGATATGGCTTCAGTATCGAACGATTCATTGTGGAAGCAGCTATCATGGGATAAGAAATTTAAACAAGCAGGCATTCTGGGAATTATGGGTCTGGGATGCGATCCGGGATTTGCCAACATCGCTGCCCGTTACGGTGTGGATGAATTGGATACAGTTACTGAAATTTCCATTAGAGACGGCGACTGCTCAAATGTGGATTACGAAGGGTTCTGCATGTACTTTAGTCCTAAAACAGCAATTGAAGAATGCCTCGCTCTGCCTAACTACTGGACAATAGTAGAAGGCGAGCGGGTTTACCCTGTTCCATTCGCAAACAAGGAAGAATTTGAATTTCCGGAGCCGGTTGGACGGTTGAATGTGTATAACGTCGACCATGAGGAACAAACAACGCTTGGAGAAACAATAGGTAGAAAAAAAGGTTGTAAATATGTTGATTTTAAATATGCCTTGCCTAATGACACGGTACATGCTTTGAAAGTCATCCGAGACCTAGGGTTGAACAGCGAAGAGGAGATAGAAGTCAAAGGCGTAAAGGTAGCGCCGATTGATATGGTCGTTGCCTTAATGCCAAAACCAGCAGAATTGGCTGGTAAAATTCATGGTTTTTCTTGTATTGGGGCTCTTGTTAAAGGAACCAAAGATGGAAAAGATAAAGAGCTGTTTATTTATACGCTAGCCAATCATGATGAAGTCTATAAACAGTCGGGCTTCCAGGCTACAGTTTGGCAGACAGGTATCCCGCCAGTAGTGGCCGTCGATATGATTGCTGAAGGGACACTTGCTGCCAAAGGCTGCATTCCGCCTGAGTTAATTGAGCCGAAGGTATTTATGAAGAAATTAAAGGAGCGAGGAATGCAGTGGTATGTAAGGGAGAAGTCAACGACATATCTGACAAACAGTTAATTATAGCAAGGTTCCTATAGTATCCAATTAAGAAAAGATCGGGGGAAAAGGCTCAGTGGCTAAAGCAGATATCGTTTTAAAAGGAAATGCTATTTTTACAGGAGTAAATGATGAACCCGTCTCGGGGGCAGTCATTATTAAGGACAATAGAATTAGTGACATTTGTTCAAAAGAAAAAAGCAAAGATTATATTGGCAGCGACACGAAAGTATATAGCTTTGATGACGAGCTGATCATGCCGGGGTTTCACGATTTCCACCTTCATTTATTCTTGGGAAGTTTATATGCGGACAGCGTGTCACTCATCGATGCCAAGTCGGAGCTGGAAGCCGCCATAAAAGTGAAAGAGTTTGCCGATCAGCGGCCGGAAGATCCCTGGGTGTTCGGTTTTAGGTGGTATCACGTCCATTGGGATAATCATACACTCCCAAGCCGTCAAACCCTTGATGAGTTGATTCCGGATCGGCCTGTTCTTTTAGTCAATGAAGAAGGACATGGTGTCTGGTTGAATACGAGAGCCATGCAAATGCTAGGCATCAACAGACATACTGCAGAACCGGCTTTTGGAAAAATATTTAAAGACGAGACGGGGGAGCCGACGGGTGTTCTCTATGAAACGGCGATCAGTTTAGCTCAGGCTGCTTTTCAATTGCCAAAAGAAAAAGAAAAGAGGTTGCTGGAGAGGTTTTTAAGAAAAGCGGCCAGCTTCGGGATCACCAGTGTTAGTGACATGCTGCCGCTTACAGGGTATGAATTAGGCGATATCCACTTATATAAACAATTTGAAGAAGAAGAAAAGTTAACGGCAAGAATTAATTTTTTGACTGTGTTGAACGGAAACCTGGATTATGCTAAACAAGTTCGCCAGTTGTTTAATTCCAGTAAATTGAAGTTTTCCGGCTTAAAGCAGTTTCTGGATGGCGTACCGGCTACTTATACAGCTCTTCTGCTGGAGAACTATACAGACTTCCCAACCAAAGGTGAGCCTTTCTTACCTCCGGAAACAATTAAATCGTGGGTTACTGAAGCCGATCGAGAGGGCTTTAGAATTCGTCTGCATGCTTGCGGGGACGGGGCCGTACGGTTAGGGCTCGATATCTATGAAGAGGCGATGAAAGCCAACGGCAGCCGGGATGCCCGACATACAATTGAACATATTGAAGTTATTGATCCGGCAGATATTCCCCGTTTTTCTGAATTAGGTGTAATGGCATCCATGCAGCCGGAGCATATGAACACAGAAGAATTTGCGAACAACGTTTATTTGTCTCGTCTTGGAGAAGAACGTTCCAAGCGGACATGGCCGATTAAAAGTTTACAAGATTCCGGAGCCAAGCTGGCTTTTGGAAGCGATTATCCCATCGTTGAAATTAACCCGCTCCCGGGAATTTATCGGGCGGTTACAAGAGTGAATGATAGCGGTGAACCAAATGGAGGATGGAACCCGGAAGAGAAAATTCAATTGGCTGATGCAATAAGATGCTACACTTCCGGTTCTGCTTACGGAGTTTTTGCAGAGGATGAACTTGGCACGCTGGAAAAAGGAAAGCTGGCCGACATTGCTGTTTTAGACCGGAATTTGTTCAATTTGCCTGCAAAAGAAATCCTGCGGGCGAAAGTAAAACTGACAATTATGGACGGAGCTGTTGTTTATGAAAAGGCATTGTCTGGAAAATTAGCTATTCAATAAAGTCTTCTACATTTAGCAACTCTTTGGGAGGATGAAAAGAAGATGAAAAGAGGCAAGCGGGGGATCATATATTGGTTTAGCATCAGTTCACTTATACTATTGGCTGGGTTCATTCTAGGCGGCTGCAACCAAGAGGGGAAATCAAAAGAAGATGAAAAAGCTGTAAATATTTTTAACTGGTCACAGTATATTCCGGATCACGTCATCGAAAAATTTGAAGAAGAGACGGGAATAAAAGTGAACTATGATACGTACGCATCTAATGAGGAAATGTATGCAAAATTAAGCGCTGGTCAATCAGGGTATGATGTTGTGGTTCCTACTTTATATTACCTGGAAATTATGGAGAAACAGGGGATGCTCGAAAAGATCAATAAAGACAATCTTCCTCACCTGAAGAATATTGACCAGGATTTTATGGGTCTGTACGTCGATCCCAAGAATGACTACTCTGTTCCTTTTATGTGGGGGACAGGCATTATTGCCGTCAATGAAAAGCTCATTGATAAGGAAGTGACAGGATACAAGGATTTATTTGATCCGCAGTTTAAAAACAGTATTGTTGCTTCCGATGATATGCGCTTTGTTTTAGGTGCCATGCTCGCTATGGAAGGAAATGATCCAAACACACAGGACGAAAAACAAATTGAAGAAGCGGGCAAGCGAATGAAAGAGCTGCTGCCCAATATTAAACTGTTTGACAACGAAAGTCCTAAAACCGTTCTGGCAAATAACGAGGTGAAGGCAGGGATTTTATATGGGGGTGAAGCTATCCTGGCACAAAGGGAAAACCCTGATATTAAGCTTGTACTGCCCAAAGAATACCTTCTTTTATGGCAGGAAAATTTAGTGATCCCAAAAGGAGCGCCGCACAAAGAAAACGCTGAAAAATTTATTGACTTTTTACTGCAGCCTGAAATCAGTAAGGAGATTACTATGAGCTACCCGTATGGAAATCCGAACAAGGAAGCTTTAAAGCTACTGCCGGAGGATCTCCGAAGCTTGATCGAGCTGCCTACAGATGAGCTGAAAAGAGGCATATATGCAAAGGATGTAGGAGAAGCAACAGCAATCTATGACCGTGTGTGGGCAGAGGTAAAGCAATAAATTAGCATGATCTTCGATGTAATGAGGAAAGGGCGGTTTTTATGCCGGTTAAAAAACCATCAAACTTTGATAAAAAGATCATTGTCCGTACGATTCGAACAGATGATTTTCATGAGATCATTGAGTTATCCAAAATTGCTTTCCCGCAAATGGAGCCGTGGGAAGCTCAACATTTGGAAAGCCACTTAAAGGTCTTCCCTGAAGGGCAATTTTGTGTGGAATACGGCGGAAGAATTATTGGGTCATGTTCAAGTTTGATTGTTGATTTTGAAGAATATGATGATGACCACAGCTTTGATGAGATTACGGACGACGGCTTTATTAGAAACCATGATCCGAAAGGATTGAATCTTTATGGAATTGATGTGGCTGTCCATCCAGATTTTCGCGGTATGAAAATAGGTCAGCGGCTCTACGAAGCTAGAAAGCAGCTTTGCAGAGAAAGAAATTTAAAGAGTATTATTATAGGCGGAAGAATTCCTAACTACAGTAAGCATGCTCATCGGTTATCAGCAAGGGAATACGTTGATGAGGTAATGAAGCAAAATCTATATGACCCGGTATTAACTTTTCAAATGATGAATGGCTTCGTATTAAAGCGAGTAAATTCCGATTATTTATCAGATGATCAAGCGTCTCTTAAACATGCAACACTAATGGAATGGTATAACGTCGATTACTTGCCAAAAGCCCAACATCATTATAAAAGGGCTTTTCCCGTGAGAATTTCAGTCGTGCAATACATGATGAAGCAGATCCACTCCTTTACTGACTTTGCGAATCAATGCGAGTACTTTATCGATGCGAGCGCTAATTTCAGATCGGACTTTGTGGTATTTCCAGAAACCTTTACAATGCAGCTTCTATCTTTTCTTGGAGAAGATATTCCTAGCTTGCAGGTGAAAAAATTAACTAGCTTTACTGAACAATATATAAAAACATTTACTGACTTGGCGATCAAGTATAACGTAAATATTATCGGCGGCTCTCACTTTGTCGAGGAAAATCATTCTATATACAATATTGCCTACCTATTCAGACGGGATGGGACGGTTGACAGGCAGCGTCAAATTCATATCCCGGCGGATGACCAAAAATGGTGGGGGATACAGCCGGGCAATAATATTCATGTGTTTGATACAGACTGTGGGAAAATCGCCATGTTAGTTAGCTATGATATTTTATTTCCAGAGCTTGCTCGCCTCGCTGTTGATAAGGGAGCACAAATCATTTTTACGCCATTTTCAACAGAGGACCAACAAGGGTACTTGAGAATTCGGTATTGTTCACAGGCCCGGGCGATTGAAAATCAAGTTTATACGGTTATTGCTGGAACTGCCGGGAATTTAACACATGTTCCGCATATGGATGTCCAATACGCACAATCAGGTATTTTTTCACCGTGTGACTTTACTTTTCCGGAAAAAGGAATTGTTGGTGAGTGCAATCCAAACATTGAAACGATCATCGTTGGGGAAGTAGATTTAGAAACTTTAAGAAGAAGCCGAAATATCGGAACGGTTACACCGTTAAAAGATAGAAGAATGGAATTTTATCATACGGAAAGTAAAAAACTAGACCAGGTTGAAACTGAGCGGGTATAACCTTTTCTCACACAAATGGTTTATAAGTCCATAATAGTCAAGAAAGCCTTTTATATTAGACTTGCACAGAGAATCCCTGTCTTTTGCTAATGTAGAGGGCTTTTTTGGCCTTAAAAGGCTGAACTAAGAAGCCGTACATAGTAAGCTCTTCCATAAATAAGAGGGTTTTTAAATTGGAAAATAGAAGTAAGTGGGTAGATAAATCTGAGAGGAATAGGAGTGAGGTCGTGACATTTTTACAGGGAATACAGGAGCTTGTACAACAGATTGCAGATGCGATATCGGCAGCGCTGAAAGTCGAAACAGAAATAATAGATGAAACAATGACCGTCATGGCTGGAACAGGAGAGTGCAGGAAAAGAATCAATACGATAGAAGAGGGCGGAAAAAAAGAGGCGGGTTATGTGTATGGACGGGTTCTTATAACCAAACAGGCATTCGTAGTAGAAGACGCCCGCAACGATCCAATGTATGATCCGCTTGTTAATACGGGAGAGCTAGAAGAAGTGGCAGAGATTTGCTGTCCAATCATATACAAAGAGAAAGCCATTGGCGTAATCGGACTTTTAGCATTTGACCAGGAACAACATAGCAGGCTTATTAAGAACAAAAAGCAAATGTTGAATTTTCTGTGGCGAATGGCAGAGTTAATCACTGGAAAAGTAGCTGAAATGGAAACGACAAATCAATTGCTGCTAACGAAAAATAAATTAAATACGATCTTGGAATCCATTCAGGACGGAATTTTGGCTATTGATCGCCAGGGAGTCATTACTCATTGTAATTACACAGTTGAAATGCTGCTAGATATGCATAAAGAGCAGATCATTGGGAAACCGCTCGAGCATATTTTACCGGAATCGCCGATGCTGTCTGTTTTTAAAACAGGAAAAGGGTATTCGGAAAAAGAAGAAATCTATCAAACACCTAAACAACACTTCCACTTTATTGTAACAGCCACCCCTATTTTCAATCAAAATCAAGTCTACGGAGTTGTTGCCTCCATACGCAAAATGTCTGATGTAAGAAAACTCGCTTATTCTTTAACGTCAGGTGAGCTGGATTTGTCGTTCGCTGAAGTAAAAGGAAAAAGCAATATTATTAAGAGCTTAAAACAACAAGCGATGAAAGTGAGCAATAGTCATTCTAATATTTTAATTACCGGGGAGAGCGGAACAGGGAAAGGGGTATTTGCCATGGCTATTCACAATGCCAGCAATCGAGCTTCAGGCCCTTTTATTTCTGTTAATTGCGGATCCATCCCAGAAACTTTGTTGGAGAGTGAGTTGTTCGGCTACGCTAAAGGAGCATTCACAGGCGCCAATAAAGAGGGAAAGATTGGCAAGTTTGAAATGGCAGATGGAGGAACAATATTTCTTGATGAAATTGGGGACATGCCCTTGCATTTGCAAGTGAAGCTTTTGCACGTATTGCAGCATAAAAAAGTAGAACGGGTGGGCGGGAGCAGTCCTATCCCCATTGATATTAAAGTGATTGCTGCGACCAATCAAAGCTTGGAGAAAATGGTGCAGGAGGGTGAGTTCCGAGCTGACCTGTATTTCCGCTTAAATGTCATCCCGCTTTATTTGCCACCGCTAAGGGAAAGACAAGTGGACATTCCTATTTTAATGAATCATTTCTTATCTAAACATACCGCTTCTCTAAATAAGGAAATACATGAGTTTGAACCAAAGGTGATTGAGTTGTTTCAAAATTATCACTGGCCTGGAAATGTACGTGAATTAGAAAATGCAGTGGAATATGCAGTGAATATGGAACAGACCAATCGCATTACTGTTCAAAGCCTTCCCGTGCGGATGCTTGAACAAAGAGATTACACCTCCGAGCACCCTTCCTTGAAGGCGATGCTCAGCCTTCATGAAAAGAATATTTTACAAAACATGCTTAACAAACACGGCTATTCAGTCAAAGCAAAAAAGCAAATCGCTGCCCGGTTAAACATCAGTCTTGCCACTTTATATAGAAAACTAGAGGAACATAATCTGCCAAATGATCACTTTTCCATCAGCTCCCCTCATTTAACGAATCGCTGAAGGAGAGCATGAAAGACTGCGAAATTCCTAGCGGTCTTTTTTTGTCTCTTCAAAGGCCTTATTCATTCCCTTTTATTGAGCAAATCATATGTATATTTTTTCTCGGGCGGACCACGCTATATAAAAGTAAAGGAAGGTACATAAAAGCAAGGAAATCTATGGACAGGAGAGAGTGACATGCCACTAAATATTACTCAAAAGCTGATAAAAGGGCATCTTCTTTCTGGTGAAATGATTCCAGGAACAGAAATTGGATTGAAAATTGATCAAACACTGACTCAGGATGCGACTGGAACAATGGTTATGCTGGAGTTAGAGGCTATGGGGCTTGAGCGGGCAAAAACTGAAGCATCCGCTCAGTATGTGGACCACAATTTAATTCAAGTAGATAGCAAAAATCCAGACGACCACTTGTTTTTACAAAGCGCTACTCGGCGCTTCGGATTATATTACAGCCGCCCGGGGAACGGAGTGAGTCATCCTGTGCATATGCAGCGGCTTGCTAAACCGGGAAAGACCCTTCTGGGATCGGACAGCCATACGTGTGCGAACGGATGTATGGGAATGCTAGCGATGGGAGCCGGTGGACTTGATGTCGCTTTAGCGATTGCAGGCGAGCCTTTTTACGTGAAAATGCCTCAAGTGTGGGGAATTAAGCTGACTGGAAAGTTAAATGACTGGGTGAGCGCTAAGGACGTCATTTTAGAGTTGCTGCGCCGACATGGCGTGAAGGGCGGCGTCGGAAGAGTCATTGAGTATTATGGACCGGGAGTCGCAACGCTCAGTGCCATGGATCGTCACGTGATTGCGAATATGGGAGCAGAACTAGGGGCTACCGGGACGGTTTTTCCATCGGATGAAGAAATTAAACGATTTTTAAAAGAGCAGGGACGGGGAGAAGATTGGATCGAGTTAATGGCTGATGAGAGCGCTGCTTATGACATAGATGAAGAAATGGATCTAGCACAAGTGGAACCGCTCATCGCTAAGCCTTCAAGTCCGGGCAATGTTGTGCCTGTATCAGAAGTCGCCGGTACGCCTATTTATCAGTCTTATATCGGCTCATCAGCCAATCCGGGTTTTCGGGACTTTGCGATCGCCGCTGAAATTGTTAAAGGAAAGGAAGTAGCAGAAGGGATTTCCTTTGACGTCAACCCGACCTCAAGACAAATGCTAACAGATCTAGTGAAGGAAAGCCATATCGCCAGTCTTTTACAATCAGGAGCACGTCTGCATCAGGCAGGCTGCAACGGTTGTATTGGAATGGGACAGGCCCCGGCAACAGGACGCAACAGCTTGCGCACAACGCCCCGTAACTTTCCTGGTCGCTCCGGAACGAGAGAAGACAGCGTTTATTTATGTAGTCCCGAAACTGCTGCGGCATCTGCCTTAACAGGAGAAATTACCGATCCGCGCACGCTTGATTTTCCGTACCCGAAGATAAAAGAGCCAGAAAAGCCAACGGTAGATATTAATTTGCTGGAGCAACCGCTGCCGTATGAAGAAGCAAGGAATATACAGCTGCACAAGGGGCCGAATATTGCCTCTATTCCAGAAATGGATGAGATGCCTGACGAGATGGAACTACCTATTCTCTTAAAGATGGGTGACAATATTTCCACAGATGAAATTTTAGCTGGAGGAGCTCGTGTTCTTCCTTATAGAAGCAACCTTCCGGAAATCAGCAAGTTTTCTTTTGAGATTATCGATAAAACATATTACACGCGCGGGAAGGAAACGATTGCAAGCGGCGGGCATGCCATTGTAGGTGGAATGAACTATGGCCAGGGGTCAAGCCGTGAACATGCGGCCCTTGCCCCGAGATATCTCGGCTTAAGGGTTGCCCTAGTGAAAGACTTCGCCAGAATACACTGGCAAAACCTTGTAAACTTTGGCATTTTGCCACTTACGTTCATACATGAAGAAGACTACGACAGTCTCAACCAGGGAGATGTTTTACAGCTTTCAGAGTTAAGGAACAAAATTCAGCAAGGGAATGAGTTTACTATTAATGTAAAAGGCAACACTCAGCTTATACATGTGAAACATTCGCTGTCTGAGCGCCAGGTTGAAGTGATGCTGAAAGGCGGAATGATCAACTGGGTGAAAGCAAGGCAGAGGAAAAGTGTATAGCTTCTGTCAGAATAAATCAGCGTCTAGAAACTCTATGGAGGGATGAAAATGGTAGACAGAGAAAATACATGCAGAGCATGCGAGGGAACTGGCATGCTTTCCGATGATGAAGGATGGCAATATAATTGCAGTGTTTGTCGAGGAACAGGACACATTAGCGCAGAGAACAGCTATGATTCCGCCAGAATCATGTCTGTTGATGAAAATAATCGTTTATTAGATTAATTAGAAAAGGGCTGTCTCTGCAAAGAGACAGCCCTACATGGTTGAAAAGTGTATGGATCTCTTTACCTCGATCACTCAAATTTTCTTTTATAATGGGCCAAAGCCAAAAGAGGAAAGATATAGCGATAACCATGGTAGTGAATGTAGAAGCTGCCAGCCATTCCCTGTCCGGCAGGGTAATCCATTGTCCAGTCCCTTTTATCATAAGAAGCGAGCAGGTAAGAGACTCCAGCCTGGATTTCCGGTGTGGGCTGGTCAGCGGTTGAAATGAGGGCATCCAGAGCCCAGGATGTATGGGTTAAAGTGCTTGCGTGCAGAGGAATGTATGTGTTTTCGCTGTCACTTACGCAAGACTCGCCCCAGCCGCCATCCTTGTTTTGAATCCGGCATAGCCAGTTGACCGCCTTCTGAATAGAAGAGGTATGGGGACTTATCCCGACAGCCGACATTCCGGTAACAGCTGCCCACGTGCCATAAATATAGCAGATTCCCCACCGGCCATACCACGAGCCGTCTTCTTCCTGATGATGTAAAAGCCAGTCCACTCCTCGTTTGATTAGATGGTGGTTTTTGCGTAAATTTGTATAGCTGCCAAGAAACTCAAGGGTCCTTCCGGTCAGGTCTGCACTGCTCGGGTCGGTTAGCAGAAAGCGGCCACCTTCAATCGGCAGCAGATTCAATAATTTTTTGTCTGTGTTTTTTTCAAAAGCAGGCCAGCCGCCATCCTTATTTTGCATCGATGCGGTCCACTGAACGCCTTTTTCCCATGCTTGACGGACAGTAGAGGAACGTTTCACGAGTCGCGAGAGCGCTCTTAAGGCGGCGGTTGTATCATCTACGTCGGGGTTCATTGTGTTGATGTCTGAAAATCCCCAACCGCCGGGAAAAGCTTGGGGGTTATGAAACGCCCAGTCGCCGTATTTATATTGCTGGCGCCTGATTAAGTATTTACTCGCCTTTTTAATGGTCAAGTCAGATGAGGGAACACCAGCTTCTTGCAGAGCATAGCTAATCAAAGCGGTATTCCACACGGTTGCTGTTGTGTACTGAATGTGAGGGTGGCCGTTAATTGTACATTTCATTGCGTGTAAGCCATTGATCGCCTCTATAATAACCGACTCCTCCTTCTTATGCCCAAGAGACAGCAAGGCAAATATCATGAGGAAGGTAGAGCTGAAATAACTGTAAAGCGTTCCGTCCGGTTCAATGTGATCAATCATGTATTGTTTGGCCCTTTGCATAGCTAAGGAGCGTATATAGTGAGGAAAGCCGATTAGACGCTTTACTTCCTGTTCAACCATCGAACAAAGTTTTTTGGTTCCACGTGTTTCCGGCCAATGGAAAGAACCATCGGATCTGGAAGTAAATAAGTCGGAAAGATCTGGACTCTTCTTTGTTCTTTTACTGTATTTTTTGTTTGATAAAATCATGATAGGTATGAGGTTGGCTCGGCCAAATACAGAGAAATCATAGAGGTTGATCGGAAAAGACAACGGTAGAAGAACTAGTTCAATTGGAATTGGAAAGCAAGAAGGCCACCGATATTGACCGGTTAAAGCCAGCATGGTCTTCGTCAGCATGTGTGATTTTTCGATTCCGCCTTTTGCGAGGATGAATTGTTTTGCTGCTTGCAGCCGTTGATCTTCTTTTTGATAATAACCGGAATAAAGCAGAGCATAGTAGGCTTCAACAGTTATTGTGACATTCCCATCCTTCTCATCATGAAAAAGCTTCCAGGCTCCATTATCTTCTTGTTTGCTCATGATCCGATTGGCTAATCCACGAATTAAGTCTTCATCATTTATTTCTAATGTCCTTAATAAAATAATCATGTAGGCATCGGTTGAGATGCCAGTTTCAAAGGGATAATCCCATGAACCATCGGGTGTTTGGGATTGTTTGAGCCGGTCAACAATTGGACGGATTAAGTCTTTTGTCTGAGACTTCATCAAAGTGCCATCCCCCTCACATAAGAGCAGTTTTCTCTATACATATTCGTCTATAAAAAAAGAATTCTTTAGAACTGAATAATTACGGAGGTGACCGATCATTTTTTTCTCAAAGAAGCAGGAGGAGAAACCGTCGCTGCCGGCAAATCTTGTTGATCTTAGGAAAGATTTAAAGACAAGGCTTAAAGAGGTTCCGATGCCTGGTGAGGTGAGCCTGCCGAGGAAGGATCAGCAGCTTTTACAGAAAATCCGCTTGAAAACGTCCCAGTTGAATGCCAATAACATTACAAGAACGAAAGCTTATCTGGACTTTTACTGTCTGTATCCAGAAATCCATTGGGCATTCCTCGGACATATGGTATCCAGAAATGGGGGATGGAACATGACGGATTTACAAGGAGAGCTGCATGCCCGTCTTCTTAATAAAGAGAAAAGACATATGTTTTTTAGTTTTTTGGAAAGGGGCAACTGGCTTATTTTTCAGGATGCCTATCCGCAGCTTTTATTATTTATGGAAAGCAAAAGGGAAAATAAAAATATGTTTTATCTGCTGCCGTACTTGAACGTATCTGTATTTATGGAGGTAGTCTGGAATCATTATTGGAAAAAGGAGGATCGCGTCCTTCTTGCTGTTGCTCTCATCGTAAATGAACAAAACTATCTAGAAAAAAGAGTTATGCAGAAGTCATTATTTCAAAAGCAGGTCTTTCAAACATTAGAGTTTGCAGTGCAAGATCTTTTTTCTTTTAATCATCTTCTCTTTCCTTTTTATATGGATGGATCGTCAGTAGAGAAAGCCGCACTTGTAGGTGTAACGCTTCATCACTTCGATTCTTTACATGAACGGATTAGGATAGGAAAGCGCTTATATCGTTTGCTTTTTCAAGATAAAACCCTACTCGGAAAGATGTTTGATTGGGCGATTCGCAACCGTCATACCGGTACGCGGAAGGATTATTGGCCGCACATTTTTAATGATATTAACGAAGGAATACCAGGAGCAAGACTGACAAAAAGGTTGAAGGGCTGTCAATTGAGAAAAGGAGAGCCCCGACTATATAGCCCTAAGCTTGAATTTGCCTGGAAAAATGCTGAACATTCCCCGGCGGAGGTAGGAGATTGGTTTGATTGTATAGATGTAATTGCCTACTTGCGAAAAGAAAATGAAATGATAGATGGAGAGATTATGAATGAATACTGTAAAACACTTGAAAGGCTTGAGTTGGCAGCTATTGCGAAAAAGGCCATTTTTACTTAAGGCGGCTCCGTATTTTCCGGCTGTGATTGCTGCATCATGGATGGGCACTTATCTCGATCTTTACTTTGTTGGAAGAAATCTATATGAATTTCCACTTCGTCCTTTTCCTGACATTTTTCCTATAAACGTAGCCTTTACTCTTTTTGTTCTACCGCTTTTTACTGGGTTGTTCCTGTTCCTGATGAATAAAATGAGAAAATGGGGAAGAGCTTTTTTTATCTTGTTTGTCAGCTTAATCATGCCAGTGGTTGAGAAAGCATCAGAATTATGGGGAGTATTTAAGCATAGCAATGGATGGAATCACGGTTATTCTTTCTTTGGTTACTACTTATTTCTCATTCTTATTTGGGGGATCTTTAAAAGATCAAAAGAAAAGTAAAGACAAACATAAGAGTCATTTCCAGAAGAAGGGAGGCCAAGCAAGGAAGAGTGGTGGGCTCTTTTTTACCTTGCGAGAGTAGGAATCTCTCAAAATTAAAAAGGTTTATTTTTTAATAGGCAGCTGTTAAAACAAGTGAGAAAATGAAGAAAAAGTAAAAGGGGTCAGGTCATTTCCATGTACGTCATAGTTGACTTTTTCACCCACTGTCCCTATTATTTATTATGTTCATTTTTATTTCGTGAGCCAAAGTTTCGACTAACATAGTGCATATTATATAATGATATTTAGATAGAACAGGGGTGAAAATGAAGTGAAGAAAGCAATAAATAAGAATTTGTTTTCTCTTAGCAAGCCGATGGTTTTCTTTTCATTGGCAGTCATTCTCCTTTGGCTGAAAACATATGCAGCGTATCAAATAGAGTTTGATCTTGGCATTGATAATGTCATGCAGAAATTCTTGTTATTTATTAATCCGATAAGCTCTGCTGTACTCTTTCTAGCTTTTGCTCTTTTTGCAAAAGGGAGAAGATCCTTTATATGGATGATTGTCATTGATTTCTTATTATCTTTTCTGCTTTATGCCAATATTGTATACTATCGTTTCTTTACTGATTTTATTACGCTACCGACACTTACCCAGACGGATAATGCCGGCGATTTGGGGAAAAGCATTGGGGCTTTGCTAAATCCGTATGACTTTATTTATTTTCTTGATACGATTATTTTAATTGTGCTTATGTTCTCTAAGTATGTGAAGCCTGAACCGGTGAGATTAAAGAGCCGCCAAGTAGGGGCCGTTTTTTTAACGGCTGTTATCCTTTTCGTAGTCAACCTTGGACTTGCTGAATCGGATCGGCCGCAGCTGCTAACAAGAACATTTGACCGTAACTATCTTGTGAAATATTTAGGAATGTACAACTATACAATTTATGATGCGGTCCAAAGCTCTAAAGCGTCCACGCAGAGAGCATTAGCTGATAGCAGTGACACTACAGAAGTGGTTAACTTTACGAAGTCGCTTTATGCAGAGCCGAATCCGCAATATTTTGGCAAGGCGAAAGGAAAGAATGTCATTTACATTCACTTGGAATCTCTGCAAAACTTTATCGTTGATTACAAGCTGAATGGAAAAGAGGTAACTCCGTTTCTAAATTCACTGGCCCATGATCAAAATACATTTTACTTTGATAACTTCTTCCATCAAACAGGGCAGGGAAAAACGTCAGATGCTGAGTTTATGCTAGAAAATTCGTTGTTCGGACTGCCGCAAGGATCAGCTTTTTCTATGAAAGGGCATAACACGTACCAGGCAGCACCAGCGATCTTAGGACAGCAGGGATATACGTCTGCGGTATTCCATGGCAATAAAAAATCTTTCTGGAACCGTGATGAAATTTATAAATCATTAGGATTTAACAAATTTTTTGACTCCAGTTATTATGATATGAACGAGGAAGATGTATTGAATTACGGGTTGAAGGACAAGCCGTTCTTCGAGGAATCTATCCCGTTGCTCCAAACATTGAAACAGCCATTTTACGCGAAGTTTATCACATTGTCGAACCACTTCCCGTTTCCGATGAATCAAGAGGAAGCAACGATTGAACCTCATCACACGGGAGATCGTTCGGTTGATGGTTACTTCCAAACAGCCAGATACTTGGATGAATCAGTAAAAGGGTTTATTGATTACCTGAAAAAATCGGGGCTATATGATAATTCCGTAATTATTATGTACGGTGATCACTATGGTATTTCTGATAACCATAATAAAGCCATGTCTATTGTAATGAATAAAGAAGTAGATAAATTTGAAAATGCTCAGCTGCAAAGAGTGCCATTGTTTATTCATGTACCTGGCGTTAAAGGCGGAGTGCAGCATCAATATGGTGGACAGGTTGACCTGCTGCCGACGGTCCTTCATTTGCTAGGAATTGATACGAAACAATATGTGCAGATGGGGACGGACTTATTGTCACCGCATCATAATGGAGTCGTTCCATTCCGTAATGGAGACTTTATCAGCAAGGATGTAACGTCTATTAAAGATAAATATTACAACACAGCTACTGGAGAAGAAATAGAAGCAACAGACGAAATAAAGAAAGAGGCAGAAATCGTGGAGAAAAAGCTTCGGCTCTCAGATAAAGTGCTGAATGAAGATTTACTCCGCTTTTACACTCCAAATGGCTTCCAGCCCGTAAATCCTTCCGATTACGATTATACACATCGCACGGATGAAAATGCGGAAGCAGCAGAAGCTGAATAATTTATCTTTCGAGAAGTCTTAGCACCTGGCTTCCAGGCAAAACCAGAGCCTTCTCATGAAAATAAAACGATTCCGGCCTAGTGACCGGAATCGTTTTATTTTTTCTTCTTTGAATATAGAAATACCTCTTTAGCGAGATCATCAATGAATCTTGTACCTACTTCTCTATTTACATATTTAAGTTCAGCGGCGATTTTAATAATAAAAATACACTTCTCAGTCGACAGTTGAATAAGGGACAATATTGTATTTACAGCGATTAAGAACTCTTTATAATCCTTTCCTTTTCCTTCGTATATAACAAATCCGTCGGTTTCGACCGGGTTAAAATCAGAATCTCCATCCATTGGCAGATTATCATGTATAACGGAAAAAGAATAGGCAGGTGGTTGTAGTTCAGGCAAGTCTGTTTTATAAAGGCTTTTGGCATGTTTAATTAATTGCTTTACTTTTTTATCTTGGAATGATTGTTTTAGCTGCTCAATGAATTTTTCGCCTCCAGAGCCTTCTTCCAGCCCGTTCCAGCATATTAGTAGCTTTTCATTCATGTTGATTCTCTTCTCCCTTTAGTTTTTGTACTAGTCTTATACCCATTTTTCTTTGGGAGAGACTTATTCAGGTGAAGCTGAATAAAAAAAGTATGAAGTATTGCTTTCAAGAATATCAATGTTTGGGACGGCTGACAAATGAAAGGCGGAAAAGGGCGGTATAAAGATTGAAGAAGCGGAAAACGTGGTAACATAACGGATAAAGGGGAGATGAATTTGACTAGTCCATTTACAGATGACAGTTTATCGTTGCATACAGATCTGTATCAAATTAATATGGCTTATACTTATTGGAAAGATGGCACTCATGAAAGAAAGGCATTATTTGATTTGTTTTTTAGAAAAATGCCATTTGAAAATGGGTATGCTGTATTTGCAGGATTAGAGCGTGTGATTGCTTATCTGAGAGACCTTCAATTTACGGACAGTGATATTGCTTATTTGCGCAGCATTGGGGAATATGAGGAGGCATTTCTTCAGTATTTACAAAAATTAAAGTTTACAGGCAGCCTCCGCTCCATGAAGGAAGGAGAGATTGTGTTTGCCAATGAACCACTCATTCGAGTGGAAGCCCCACTTATTGAAGCACAGTTAATCGAAACTGCCTTATTAAATATCATTAACTTTCAAACATTGATTGCAACAAAGGCCGCCCGAATCAAAACCGTATGTGGTAATGATGTAGTGATGGAATTCGGTACAAGGCGGGCGCAGGAAATGGATGCTGCCGTTTGGGGAACGCGTGCCACATATATTGCCGGATTTGATGCTACAAGCAATGTGCGTGCCGGCAAGCTGTTTGGCATTCCGCTGGCAGGCACCCATGCGCATTCAATGGTTCAAGCTTATCGTGATGAATATACCGCTTTTCGTAAATATGCAGAATCCCATAAAAACTGTGTGTTTCTAGTTGATACTTACGATACGCTAAAATCGGGCGTACCCAATGCTATTCGAGTGGCAAAGGAGATGGGCAGTCAAATTCACTTTGCAGGCATCCGTCTCGATAGTGGGGATCTCGCTTATTTATCGAAAGAAGCAAGAAAGCAGCTAGATGATGCCGGTTTCCAGCATACAAAAATAGTTGCTTCTAATGATTTGGATGAACATACCATTTTAAACTTGAAGGCACAGGAAGCTAAAATTGATACGTGGGGGATCGGTACAAAAGTAATTACAGCTTTTGACCAGCCGGCTCTAGGAGCAGTCTACAAACTAGTATCCATTGAAAATGAGAACAAGAAAATGGAAGATACCATTAAAATCTCCGGCAATCCTGAGAAAGTGTCCACTCCAGGGAAAAAACGCGTATACCGGATTATCAGCCGGGTGAGTGGCAAGTCGGAGGGGGACTATATTGCCCTTGAAGAAGAAAAGCCGTATGAACAGGAGAAGATCAAAATGTTCCATCCTGTACATACGTATATCTCTAAGTTCGTCACTAATTTTGAAGCGCGGGATTTGCATGAAGACATTTTTCTAAATGGTGAACTTGTCTATGAACTTCCAGAGCTAACTAGTATCCGCCAGTATTTGCAGAGCAATCTGGATCTTCTGTGGGATGAGTACAAACGAATTTTAAATCCGGAAGCTTATCCAGTCGACTTGAGTGAAAAATGCTGGAATAATAAAATGGAGCTTATTCAAGAAGTGAAGGAAAAAACAGAAAAAAGACTGAAACAGGGTCAACTTGAGGAGGAGAGAAAAGAGTGACAGATTTACAAAAGAAGATTATCGAAGAATTGAAAGTAAAGCCGGTCATTGATCCGCAGGAAGAAATTAGAAAAAGTATTGATTTTATGAAAGCATATTTACGAAAGTATTCTTTTCTAAAAGGCTTCGTCCTTGGCATTTCAGGAGGACAAGATTCTACGCTGGCTGGAAAATTAGCACAGATGGCGGTTGATGAGTTGAAAAAGGAGACGGGCTCGGACGAGTACAAGTTTTATGCCGTGCGGCTTCCAAGCGGTGTTCAAAAAGATGAGGATGATTGTCAAGATGCCCTTGATTTTATCCAACCTGACGAAATTCTTGCTATCAATATTAAGCCGGCGGTAGACGCAAGTGAACAAGCGTTAAAGGCAGCGGGGATCGAGCTGTCTGATTTTGCAAAAGGAAATGAAAAAGCCCGTGAGCGGATGAAAGCCCAGTATAGCGTTGCTGCTATGAGACATAGTGTCGTTCTTGGGACTGACCATGCGGCTGAGGCAATTACTGGTTTCTTCACTAAATATGGTGATGGCGGAGCTGACCTTGTTCCGCTCTATCGTTTAAATAAGAGGCAGGGCCGACAAATGCTCAAAGCTTTGAATTGTCCAGAGCACTTATATACCAAAGTGCCGACAGCTGATTTGGAGGATGAGCGCCCGCTGCTTCCTGATGAAACGGCTCTCGGTGTATCATATGAATACATTGATGATTATCTGGAAGGAAAAGAGGTGCCAGAAGCGGCCAGAGAGCGGATTGAACAATTATATTTGAATTCACAACATAAGCGGCATTTGCCGATTAACATTTTTGATGACTTTTGGAAATAAAGCTAAAAAGCATTGGAGAATTAATTCTCCAATGCTTTTTCATTTCAAGCGCTGTAAGGGGCTATCCTTATTTAGGAGGAGAGCGAGAAGAATGTTGGTTTTGAATTCTATACCGCAAGCGCATTTTGCGCAAAAAATAAAAGCGCTTTCTTTCTGTAATAAATATTCTATAATTGGATATATATTCATCATTTATCTCTTTTTACCTATTATTTTCAAGAGGGAAGGAGAAGAGGGTGAATAAAAATTGACAACATAGATTATTGCTAGGGGGCACGATATGAAGAACTTTGAAGAACTAGTAGCTTTAGTGACAAATTGGATTTGGGGTCTTCCGATGATGTTATTGCTTTTGGGAGGAGGCCTTTTTTTAACGGTCCGTTTAGGTTTTTTTCAGTTTCGTTATCTTCCACATGTGTTGAAAGAAACATTTGGGAAAATGTTTGTAAAGAATGATGCGCCGGGCTCGGTTACTCCTTTTCAAGCAACGACCTCTGCTCTTGCTTCTACAATAGGGGCAGCTAATATAGTGGGTGTTCCAGTAGCGATCGCTTTAGGAGGGCCAGGAGCTGTTTTCTGGATGTGGGTTGTAGCCATGATTGGAATGGCCTCTAAATATTCTGAAGTAGTGCTTGGAGTAAAGTATCGCACAAAAAACGAAGAGGGAGAATGGACTGGCGGGCCCATGCATTATATTGAGAAAGGTCTCGGTTGGAAGCCTGTAGCTATGTTCTTTGCCTTCTTCTTAATGCTTGAAATTATGGCAAGTACGATGGTTCAATCAAATTCCTTGTCTCAAACAGTTGAATCTGCATTTAACCTTCCGCCAATTGTAACGGGGGTTATTGTCCTCCTATTAGTAGGATTAGTTACACTCGGTGGGATTAAACGTATCGGTTCTGTTACAGAAAAGTTTATCCCTTTAATGGTTGGTGTTTATTTAGTAAGCGCTTTTATTGTGTTAGGTGCTAATGTAACTGAAATTCCTGCTGCCTTCACATTAATATTTAAATCTGCTTTTACGCCTATCTCAGCTGCTGGAGGATTCGCGGGTGCTGGAGTGGCAGCTGCAATCCGCTGGGGGCTGGCCCGTGGAATTTATTCAAATGAAGCAGGGATGGGGACGGCTTCAATTGCCCATGCAGCAGCGAAAACAGAACATCCAGCTAAGCAAGGTTTGTGGGGCATCTTTGAAGTCATTATTGATACACTTGTCGTTTGTACAATGACAGCTTTAGTTGTTTTAACATCTGGTGCCTGGCAGGAAGTTCCGGCAGATAAAGCATCTACAATGGTTGTAACAGCCCTGTCTAATGTGGTGGGAGAAGGCATCGCTGGAACACTTATTTCCATCTGCTTATTCTTCTTTGTGCTTTCAACGGTTGTAGTCATCGTGTTTTATGGAGAAAAACAGGCAGAATATTTATTTGGTCTAAAGTTTTCCAAGATTATGCGTTTTGTTTATTTAGCTGCTATTCTTGCCGGAGCGGTAGGGGGATTAAAGGTTATTTGGCAGTTCCTTGATTTAATGCTCGCCATGATTGTTTTACCAAATATAGTGGCTCTGTTATTCTTAAGTGGAGAAGTAAAAGAGGTTACAAAAGATTATATTCAGCGATATATTAAAAAAGGTCAGAATAAGCAAAAGAGACGTTCAGCATAGAACTATAAAGTCCTTGTAGGAAAGTAATTAAAAGCAATACGGGCTTTGAAAACATCAGAGAGAGGTTGATCGTTATGTATGGTGAATTAAAACATTTATCTATAGAAGAACAGGTAGAAAAATTAACTAAAACGTTAGTGGGTATTCCTAGTGTGAATGGTTCAGAGAATGGTGAAGTAGCAGTGGCAGATGCGATCTTAGGTATTTTGCGTTCTTATCCATATTTTCAGCAGAATCCAGCGCTTGTTTGGGAACAGACAGCCGTTGATGATGCACTAAATAGGAAGAATGTCTTCGCTTTTATCAAAGGTGGAGTGAATGCCAAACAAACCATTATTCACCATGCTCATATTGATACAGTGGGGATTGAGGATTTTGGTGCGTTGCGTGCCCATGCATTTGATCCGGATTATCTGCAAGATTTCTTCAAAGAATTTGAGCAAAACCCGGATGTTCAGGCAGATGCCTGTTCCGGAGACTGGATGTTTGGGCGCGGATCGGTTGATATGCAAAGTGGAGCAGCGGTTCATTTAGCCAATCTTCTTTACTTTTCAGAACATCGAGAGGAGCTTCCAGGAAACCTGCTTGTCATGTTTAATCCTGATGAAGAAAGCCAGCACGCCGGCGTGAAAAGTGCGGTTTTTGAACTTGAGAGACTGAAAAACGAATGGGGTTTAGAGTACGTAGCCGCTATTAACAATGATTTTATCACTCCGCAGTATGATGGCGACACAACGAGATACATTTACACAGGGGCAGCCGGGAAAATACTGCCGAGCTTTTATATTTATGGAAGAGAAGCACATGTAGGAGACACGTTGCAAGGGGTAGACCCGAATTTCATTGCGGCTGAACTAACGAGAAGAATTCACAATAATGTGGAGCTGTGTGAAAACATTCCTGATGAAATGGTGCTGCCGCCAACATGTCTCTTCCAGCGAGATAATAAGTTCACATACAATGTACAAACAGCAACGAGCAGCTATTTATATTTCAATTACTTCTTATATCGTGATTCTGCGGCTGATGTGATGAAAAAGCTTCGCCAAATTACTGCTGAGGCCTGTCAGGAAATTACACAATATTTGTCGAACCAATATGAAGAATACTTGAACCGTTCAGGCCTGCCCCGGAAAAATTTAAACTGGGATATCGAGGTGGTGTCACTTGAGGAGTATAGCCGAGATTTAAAAAATAGGGGAATTGATGTAGAGAAAGTGTGCGCAAAAGTGACGGAAGAGCATAAGATGCTTGATGTAAGAATGATTTCCTTCAAGATTGTGGAAGTGCTGAATGAACTGGACCCTAAAAAGAAGCCGCGAGTGGTCTTGTTCTTTGCTCCTCCATACTTACCGCATAACTTTTTGAGAGAAGATAATCCTGCGGAACAAGCTATTTTGAAAACGATAAAAAATGTTTTAGCTGAGGCCAAGCAGGAGAGCGGTGAGAATTTTGAAGTGAAGAAATTCTTCCCTTACTTAGCGGACGGCAGTTATCTATCCATTCATGAAACGAATGAAGAGTTACAGAGCTTATTAAATAACTTGCCGAGTCTCGGTGGGCTGTACACGCTTCCGGTCGAAGAGATCCGCCGCTTAAACATCCCTTCTATTAATATGGGCGTATACGGAAAAGATGGTCATAAGTGGACGGAAAGAGTCTATAAGCCATACTCGTTTGGTGTTTTGCCTAAGCTCATTAGAGAAACAACAATCAGTTTGCTGAACCATGTACCTGTAAAAGTAAATTAAAGAATGAATAAAAGCCAGGCTCTTCCTTCTGGATTTGATGTAGGCATCCATAGAGGAGTCCTGGCTTTTCGTTATAGTATAATAATTAAAACAAGTCAGATGAATGGCTTGTAGATTATTATGCAATGATTGTTTCTTCTATGCTTGGAAATTTAATTTTGGGCACCCTAATAGATGTATCGACCCAATCTGTTATGCAGCTGCTATGGAAGAATGTTTTTTTTATTCTTTTGTACTTGCCGAGCTATTTATTACAGCTGCCATCATAAACAAACCGCTGCTTCTTTTATCGATCTTGGCTTTAATGAACTATAAAGCAATGACCACAATAAGTGAAAAAGTTATTTTATCAAAAGAAGGCAGTGTTTCTCTTTAGGGTGACCACTATTTTAGTGGTCTTGCGGGATACGGCGTTGGCTCTGGCCCGTTAGAGAATATGGAACAGAAGCATTTGGCGAGGAGATTGTTCTTCGGTAATTGCTAATCTGGAGTGTTAGGGACCTCGTGGTTCTCGATCTTATTTTGACTGCAATCAATGCAGAAGAATCAATGTGCCCATCTGTTTAAAGGACCTTTTTAATCAGTTGGAATCGGGGAGCCACAAAAGCGGTTACATCCTAAGTGTGTTTTTTACTGAATATTTAATTAACAACAGAACAGCTTGACCGCTGTGGTTGATAGATATAAAATGAGGTCAAATTAGCTCGAATAATCGATTTCTCCTTCATATATTTTCGACAATATGGGTCGAAAGTTTCTACTAAATCACCGTAAATGATTGGACTATGAGGGCAGATTCTTTTTGTAAACAACTAGAATTCTGCTTTCAGCGCTGAAAGGATTCTAGTTTTTATTTTATGTACATCGAGCAGTATCTTATTGCACAATAGAGGAGTGGAAAGAGTGGCAGGAAAACCGGAATTACATAACCAGGAAATGATCCTTGTTTTAGATTTTGGCAGTCAATACAATCAATTAATCACCCGTCGTATTCGGGAGTTTGGTGTGTATAGCGAGCTTCATCCGCATACAATCACTGCAGAAGAAGTAAAGGAAATGAACCCGAAAGGCATTATCTTTTCCGGCGGACCAAATAGCGTTTACTCAGAAAACGCATTTCATTGTGATGAAAAAATCTTCGAATTAAATATCCCGATTTTTGGTATTTGTTATGGCATGCAGTTAATGACGAAACATTTTGGCGGCAAAGTAGAGCCTGCTTCACACCGTGAGTATGGAAAAGCAGCCATTCAAGTGAAAAATGAAACTGCACTCTATAAAGGACTGCCAGCAGAACAAGTTGTCTGGATGAGCCATGGTGATTTAGTTACAGCTGCACCTGAAGGCTTTTCGGTTGATGCCGTGAACCCTTCTTGCCCGATCGCTTCGATGAGCAATGAAGAGAAGAAGCTTTACGCCGTGCAATTCCATCCGGAAGTGAAGCACTCCGTATACGGCATTGAGCTTTTGAAAAATTTTGTGTTTGAAGCATGCGGTTGCAGTGGCGACTGGTCGATGGAGAACTTTATTGAAGTCGAAATGGAGAAAATTCGTCAGGTAGTCGGCGATAAGAAAGTACTCTGCGCACTAAGCGGTGGTGTGGACTCTTCTGTCGTAGCTGTGCTGATTCATAAAGCCATTGGCGATCAGTTAACATGTATTTTTGTGGATCATGGACTGTTGCGAAAAGGCGAAGCCGACAGCGTTATGGAAACATTCGCTCAAGGTTTTCATATGAACGTTATTAAAGTGGATGCTAAGGACCGCTTCCTGAATAAATTAAAAGGTGTGTCCGACCCTGAACAAAAGCGTAAAATCATTGGTAATGAATTTATTTATGTATTCGATGATGAAGCTACTAAGCTGGAAGGCATTGAGTTTTTAGCTCAAGGTACCCTTTATACAGACATTATTGAGAGTGGTACAGCAACAGCGCAAACAATCAAGTCTCACCATAATGTTGGCGGACTGCCTGAGGACATGCAATTTAAATTGATTGAGCCTTTAAATACCTTATTCAAAGACGAGGTTCGCGCTCTTGGAACAGAGCTTGGTATTCCAGATCACATTGTTTGGCGGCAGCCATTCCCAGGACCTGGACTAGGTATTCGTGTTCTTGGTGAAATTACTGAAGAGAAGCTCGAGATTGTACGTGAATCTGATGCGATCTTACGTGAAGAAGTACGCCTGAACGGTCTTGAAAGGGAGATTTGGCAATACTTCACTGTGCTGCCGGACATCCGCAGTGTAGGAGTAATGGGCGATGCCCGCACGTACGATTATACAATTGGTATTCGCGCAGTTACGTCTATTGATGGCATGACTTCTGACTGGGCAAGAATTCCTTGGGATGTGCTTGAAAAGATTTCAACGCGTATCGTTAACGAAGTCCCACATGTTAACCGCGTGGTGTATGATGTTACGAGCAAGCCGCCTGCTACAATTGAGTGGGAATAAGTTTAAGCAAACTATACAAATGAGAAGGAAGTAAATTTGTGTGTTTTCTTTGTGTGAGCTTGGAGATATTAGTGGTCACAAGCCGCCTGCTTACAAAGGCAACAGATATTTGGATATTTCTTTGTCATTTGATACCTTAGCTGCACTTCGGACAAAATGTCCGAAGTGCTTTTGTTTTTTGGGGAAGAAACAACTCTAACCTTATGGAAAAGAGTGATGTCATGTATCTGAGAATGGTTAAGTATAAGAGAGAGTAAATTTATTTTTAAAAAATGTTGACGATGTTTAATAGAGCTGGTATAGTATTAAGAGTCGCCAATGGAAGTAACTGAAAATCCACAGGGACACAGCATGATAACTTCTCAGAAAAAAGTTTTAAAAAACTTTGACAAGAAGAAGTGAATGTGGTAAGATAATAAAGTTGCTATTGAGCAGCGGTTAAAATTGATCTTTGAAAACTGAACAAAATACATGCCAGTAAGTTAATTCTTATTTTTAAAACATGAGCAAGTCAAACAATCTTTTTGGAGAGTTTGATCCTGGCTCAGGACGAACGCTGGCGGCGTGCCTAATACATGCAAGTCGAGCGGACTTGACGGAGCTTGCTCTGTTCAAGTTAGCGGCGGACGGGTGAGTAACACGTGGGTAACCTGCCTGTAAGACTGGGATAACTCCGGGAAACCGGGGCTAATACCGGATATTCTTTTTCTTCGCATGAAGAAGAATGGAAAGGCGGCTTTTAGCTGTCACTTACAGATGGACCCGCGGCGCATTAGCTAGTTGGTGAGGTAACGGCTCACCAAGGCGACGATGCGTAGCCGACCTGAGAGGGTGATCGGCCACACTGGGACTGAGACACGGCCCAGACTCCTACGGGAGGCAGCAGTAGGGAATCTTCCGCAATGGACGAAAGTCTGACGGAGCAACGCCGCGTGAGTGAAGAAGGTTTTCGGATCGTAAAGCTCTGTTGTCAGGGAAGAACAAGTACCAAAGTAACTGTTGGTACCTTGACGGTACCTGACCAGAAAGCCACGGCTAACTACGTGCCAGCAGCCGCGGTAATACGTAGGTGGCAAGCGTTGTCCGGAATTATTGGGCGTAAAGCGCGCGCAGGCGGCTTCTTAAGTCTGATGTGAAAGCCCACGGCTCAACCGTGGAGGGTCATTGGAAACTGGGAGGCTTGAGTGCAGAAGAGGAGAGCGGAATTCCACGTGTAGCGGTGAAATGCGTAGAGATGTGGAGGAACACCAGTGGCGAAGGCGGCTCTCTGGTCTGTAACTGACGCTGAGGCGCGAAAGCGTGGGGAGCGAACAGGATTAGATACCCTGGTAGTCCACGCCGTAAACGATGAGTGCTAAGTGTTGGAGGGTTTCCGCCCTTCAGTGCTGCAGCTAACGCATTAAGCACTCCGCCTGGGGAGTACGGCCGCAAGGCTGAAACTCAAAGGAATTGACGGGGGCCCGCACAAGCGGTGGAGCATGTGGTTTAATTCGAAGCAACGCGAAGAACCTTACCAGGTCTTGACATCCCGCTGACCGGTCTGGAGACAGATCTTTCCCTTCGGGGACAGCGGTGACAGGTGGTGCATGGTTGTCGTCAGCTCGTGTCGTGAGATGTTGGGTTAAGTCCCGCAACGAGCGCAACCCTTGATCTTAGTTGCCAGCATTCAGTTGGGCACTCTAAGGTGACTGCCGGTGACAAACCGGAGGAAGGTGGGGATGACGTCAAATCATCATGCCCCTTATGACCTGGGCTACACACGTGCTACAATGGATGGTACAAAGGGCTGCAAGACCGCAAGGTTTAGCCAATCCCATAAAACCATTCTCAGTTCGGATTGCAGGCTGCAACTCGCCTGCATGAAGCCGGAATCGCTAGTAATCGCGGATCAGCATGCCGCGGTGAATACGTTCCCGGGCCTTGTACACACCGCCCGTCACACCACGAGAGTTTGCAACACCCGAAGTCGGTGGGGTAACCCTTACGGGAGCCAGCCGCCTAAGGTGGGGCAGATGATTGGGGTGAAGTCGTAACAAGGTAGCCGTATCGGAAGGTGCGGCTGGATCACCTCCTTTCTAAGGAAATTGTGAACCGTGTCAGGCTTTTAGCCGCACGTAGTAGCAACAGAGAACGCTGTTCTCACAAACGAATTAACGGCATTGTTTTTTGTTCAGTTTTGAAGGATGAATTCCTTCTCTATAGGTAAGCAACTTTGTTCTTTGAAAACTGGATAATATCGTATAAAAGTAACCAAGCAATAACCGAGTAATCGCCATTTTAGGTTAAGTTAGAAAGGGCGCACGGTGGATGCCTTGGCACTAGGAGCCGAAGAAGGACGGGACTAACTCCGATATGCTCCGGGAAGCTGTAAGTAAGCGTTGATCCGGAGATTTCCGAATGGGGAAACCCACTGTTCGTAATGGAACAGTATCCCTACCTGAATACATAGGGTAGGAGAAGGCA